>CAYPKH010000224.1:0-3946 GCA_964411245.1 uncultured Nitrospina sp. | reverse complement strand
CTGCAGGGCCGCAGTCATGTGATTTCCAACGGGTGTACCAGCTCGACCGATGCGATGGGTTATGCCTTCAACGCCATCCGCTCCGGGCAGGAGGATTGGATGCTGACCGGCGGAGTGGAAGCCTGTGTGACCCCGGCGATGATGACGGGGTTTCAACGCCTGCGGGCCAACCCGATTCATTTCAATGAGGACCCCACCCGCGGCTCGCGTCCTTTCAACTGTGACCGGGAAGGGTTTGTGCTGGCCGAGGGGAGTTGGATGCTGGTGATGGAAGAGCTGGAGCACGCCCAAAAACGCAAGGCCCTGATCTATGCGGAGTTGATCGGTTACGGCACCACCTGCGACGCCTATCACCGGGTGGCGATCATGCCCGATGGCCGGCAGTCCACCCGCGCGATACAATTGGCGATGAAAGACGCACGGGTCGGCGAGGACGAGGTGGATTACATCAATTTCCACGGCACCTCGACCGTGATGAACGACCGGATTGAAACGCTGGCGGTGAAAGGCGCGTTGAACGGTTATGCCATGAAGGTGCCGGTCAGCTCTACCAAATCCATGGTGGGGCATCCGCAGGGCGCTTCGGGAGCGTTGGGGGTGGCGGTGACGGCACTGTCTTTAAGGGATGGGTTGTTGACGCCGACCATCAACCTGGAGAACCCGGACCCGGATTGCGATATGGATTACATCGCCAACGAGAGCCGGGACCAGTCCATCCAGATTGCCATCAGCAATTGCATTTCCTTCGGGTCGAAAAACTCGGCTCTGGTTCTCAAAAAATTCCAATGAGCCGGGCGGCGGCTGTCACTTAACGGTAGGGCATGCTGTTGCCGGACAACTGCTGACTGATATCCCGCTCGAACTGGTTTTCCTGCGTGACAAAGGTTTCCAGTTCTTTTTCACTGTTGAACACAAACAAGCGCGGCTCTTTCTGCCCGCAGATTTCCTCGTCCTGCTCGACGGTAACCTGATTGTCTTCGATCGACTTGATGACGAATTTTTTCCGGGTATTCAACCGGCCGAAGATTTTGCGATAGCTGATTTCTATATTATGCTGATGATCCATGCCAGAACTCCTTGGACAAATACCATAGGGTTTTTCGGGTGATCAATATCCTTCAATCTACTCATCTGACGAATCAAAATCAACCCCTTTCGCACCCGGCCGGCAAAATTGTCCCGGAGCGGAATAAAGGGCTTGATCCCCGCGCGGTTTGTGTTAAGATTCCGGCAGATAGAAGAGTTTGACGTCTGATTTCAGACGCCTTATTGAACCCACCTGGCAAGGGAATCCGGTTCCCCCTGCTCACTGTTTTTTTCCTTCAATCTTCCCCAAGTGCATCGCCGGCATGCCTCATAAACTGACACTCCAGACCTTGGCGGAAAACCTGATCCGGGAATCCCGTGAACCGTTTTCGATCGACGAATATATTGAAGCGATTCAAAAACGCTGGCGCCGCCGGATTGCTCCCGCCACCTTGGACCATCTGAAACAAACCCTGGCGAACCATTCTCATGTGATCGAAATCAACGGCACCAGTTTTCTTCCCTATCAGGCAGTGTTGGACCGGGTGGGCCATATCCCCCTGGAAATTCAACTGAGCAAGACGGAATGGCAAAACAAGACGATGATTCCCGGGCACCGTCTGGTGCCCTTCATTTCACCGGATCTGGAAGAGAACGAACTGACCTTTCTCGACCCGAACGGCCGCGAAATTCCCAAACGGGGACAATCCTTTTTCATCGAAGAGGCGATCAATTTGTACCAGTATTCACATGAGAAGCATTTTCCCTACCGGATCAAAGTCAACCAGTGGATGCCCGGTAAAAGCACATTGAACCTGACCATCTGGGATATCCGGGATTTGCTGGTGCAATTGGAATTTCATCCGGAAGACCGGCTGAAGGTGCACCTGGTCGACTATGACCGGGGGATTTATTCGGTCGACGCGTATCCGGCGGCGATGTGGAGCCAGGACCGGTTGCGGGCGCGCTCCCTGTACGTGGCGCTCGAAAACGAGTTGCTGGCAGGGCTGGACCGGACCGGGGATACGGCTTTGTCGCTGGAGAAACAAATCCTGCAAGGCTTGTTCCATCTGGACGGCGGCCTGAAGCAGGCTCCCGCATTTTCATTGACCGGGCTGGTGGAATCGATTCAATACATCACCGTCGTGCGCAACGAGGAGGCCGGTGTGTATTTCGCACTGGACGGGGATTCGCCGGTCAAACCCTACACGCTGGAAAGCGTCCACCGCACCCCCCGGGGTGGAACCGGATCGCTCCAGGAAATTTTCGAGGACATGGGGCTGGCGTTCTCCGAACTGGAATTCAAAGCCATCCTGTATTCCATGATGGGGACGGAGGAATTCAATCTGGAAGAAGTGTTCGATCTGCTGTTCGGGGCGAAGAAGGACAGCTTTTACGACCAGAAACAGCACCAGGCCTTTTACCGGATGTTGCGCAAGATGTTGAATCTCATCTACGATGAACTCAAAGGTCCGGAACCGCGGCTGGTTTTCCAGTTGCGCAACAAAATCGTTTATATGAAACTGCGCCTGATCGAAATGCTGCGGTACATCGAGGCCCAGCGGGTGTGCCTGGAGGATTTGCCTGAGGAGGTCCTGGAGCACATGGCGGACTTGGACGGGTTTTGCCTGGAAGGGTTACATCATTTGTCGGACCGCCCCCACCCGCCCGATCTCAAAGTCATACACGATTTGCGTTTGGCCCTGCAGATGGTTCAGCCCAATCTGGATCATCTGGAGGAGATGATCTTTGACCGGTTGGGAGTTTACTGACCGGTCCAGCTTCCCCGCAACACATGGCCGCTGACCTCCTCGACCCGCACCCGGGCGAAGTCTCCAGGCTTTAAGCAGTCTTCCCCTCCCCGGAACACCACCATCCAGTAGTGCGGGTTTCTGCCTTTGAACGACATGCCCTGGCGCGAGGTCCGGCTTTCGATCAACACCTCCACCTCCCCGCCCAGATAGGCCCGGCCGCTTTCTTCCGTGAGCCGATTTTGCAGCTGGATGGTTTGTTGCAGGCGGTCCTGCTTTTCTTCATAGGGGATATTATCGGCCATCGCCAGTGCCGGGGTGTTGGGCCTCGGACTGTAGGCGAACATGTAGCTGCTGCTGTATCCCACCTGCTCCATTAACCTCAAGGTGTCTTCAAACTCCACCGCCGTTTCTCCCGGAAAACCGACAATGATATCCGTCGACAGAGCGATATCCGGCACCGCGCTTTTTAGTTGGGCGATCAACTCCAGGTACCATTCGACGGTATGGCTTCGGCGCATCATCTCCAGAATGCGGTTGCTCCCACATTGCACCGGCAGGTGCAGGTGGTTCATGAGGATATCGATGCCGCGGTAGGCCTGAATCAACTCGCGGGTAAAATCCATCGGGTGGCTGGTGATGAAGCGCAGGCGCTCCACGCCGGGAATGCCGGCGATGCCGTACAACAGTTCGTGAAAGGCCAGCGGTTGTGCCAGCCCGCGCTTGCCGTAGGCATTGACGTTCTGGCCGAGGAGAATGATCTCTTGCGCCCCGCGATCCACCAGCTGGCGGATTTCCGCGTAAATTTCCTCCGCTTCCCGCGATTTTTCCCGGCCGCGCGTGTAGGGAACTACGCAGAAACTGCAAAACTTGTCGCATCCCTTGATGATGTTCACGAAGGCGCTGGGGCCGGGGTCCTTGATCAGCGGTTGCTCCGGAATGGAATAGTTCCTCTGCGAGTCAAATTCCGTCCACAAGACCGGGCCTTCCCCCTGATTCACCCGGCCCACCACCTGCAGGATATGCTCTACCGCATCGGGGCCGATGATGAAATCCAGGTAGGGCATCCGGTTCATGAGAGCCGATTGCTCCTGTTGGGCCAGACAACCCGCCACTCCGAGGACCAGGTCAGGATTGGCCTGCTTCAGGGGTTTCAGTCCGCCAAACAG
>CAYPKH010000223.1:0-3957 GCA_964411245.1 uncultured Nitrospina sp. | reverse complement strand
GGGAACCCGCAGGCCATCTCTATTGCCGAAAATAAGCTTCTCTTTTTAAAGGGAAGAATGAACCTCACCGAAGAAGATCTGGAACGCAAAACCAAACCGCCGTTTAAATAAAATTCTAGCCCTTCACGCAAACGACCTGCCGCAGGGTGTGCACGATTTCCACCAGATCCTTCTGGGCTTCCATGACGGCGTCGATGTCCTTGTAAGCTCCCGGAGTTTCATCGATCACATCCTTGTCCTTGCGGCATTCCACCCCCTGGGTGGCCCGGATATGATCCTCCACTGAAAAGCGCCGCTTGGCCTCGGTCCGCGACATGGCCCGGCCCGCGCCGTGACTGCAACTCTGGAAACTGTCCTTGTTTCCCAATCCTCTCACAATATAGGATTTGGCGCCCATGCTCCCGGGGATAATCCCCATGTCACCCAACCGTGCGCGCAGGGCTCCCTTCCGGGTCACCAGAACGTTTTTTCCGAAATGATTTTCGCGGGCGACATAGTTGTGGTGGCAATTGACCGCTTGGACATCGGCTATAAACGGTGGAATGCCTTCGGCCTTTCGGACCGCTCCCACCACCGCCTGCATCATCAGCTCGCGGTTGGTGCGGGCAAACGTCTGCGCCCATTCCACCGCTTCCATATAATCGGCGAAATGGTCCGAGCCTTCGGGAAAATACGCCAGGTTGATATCCGGAACATGGATCATCCACCGGCGCATATCCTGCTTGGCTCGTTCGATAAAATAAGTCCCGATCCGGTTGCCAATGCCACGGGATCCGCTGTGCAGCATGAACCAAATCTGATCGGTCTCGTCGAGACACACTTCGATGAAATGATTACCGGTGCCCAGGGTTCCCAGATGGTTGACATGGTTGGTGTGTTTTCTCAACAATTGCGGATACTTGTCCGTGAGGACATCCAGCCCCGGCTTGAGGTCATTCCACACTTCCGCCTGCAGATCGGGAATTTGGTGCCAGGCGCCGCGATCCCCCCGCCCGCCATGATGGGTTCTGCCGTGCGGAACGGCCTGTTCGATATTGGCGCGAATCTCCTTCATGTTCTCCGGCAAATCGTTCGCCGTCAAGCTGGTTTGCACCGCCATCATGCCGCAACCGATATCGACCCCGACCGCCGCCGGGATGATGGCCTTGAACGTCGGAATCACACTGCCCACCGTGGCGCCGATGCCCCAATGCACGTCGGGCATCGCCGCAACATGGCTGTGGATGAAGGGCATCTGAGCGACGTTTTTCAGCTGTTGCTCCGCCTCCGGCCCGATAGACACCCCTTTGGTCCAGGCCTTAATGGGCA
This sequence comes from uncultured Nitrospina sp., assembly GCA_964411245.1. Classification (GTDB taxonomy): domain Bacteria; phylum Nitrospinota; class Nitrospinia; order Nitrospinales; family Nitrospinaceae; genus SZUA-226. The sequence goes on along the minus strand of CAYPKH010000223.1, from coordinate 2,649 downwards.
CACCGTGATCCGGTTTATAAATATTGTAATTGGATCGAGTCATGCTCGTATTATACGGTTCACTATCGTTATAATATCACTTCGGTATAGGTAACTCACTCCGATGGGATCGTTGGAGAGGATCAGAAAATGCCCCCTTCCGATACGCTCGACCTGAAGATTCTGGTAGTCGATGATGACCCTTCGTTCCGCAAGCTGTTTGAATAAAGATATTGAAGAAGAATGCTTGCTAAACGGCGCCAACGGTTGTTTCGAAAAACCTTTGGATTTCGATCGGCTTGTTGATACCTTCAAACAGTCCTTACAATAAAACAGTCAGCGCCGCAGGTGATGATGGTACGCGTCCCCGGCTCCCTGGGGAATGCGGATGGTTTCCACCAAATCCTTGATTTCCTGGGGCGGCTCGGGTGTCAGGCGGCTCACCGCGTAAGAGACGATAAAATTAAACACCATGCCCAGCGTTCCAATCCCTTCCGGAGAAATGCCGAACCACCAGTTGGCGGGCGTGTTGGCTCCCGGATTGATGAACTTGAAATATATAATGTAGCCGGCAGTGAATCCGAGACCGGTGATCATCCCGGTAATGGCGCCTTCCTTGTTCATGCGCTTGGAAAAAATTCCCATCAAGATCACCGGAAAAAACGAAGACGCCGCCAGGCCAAATGCAAAGGCCACCACCTGCGCCACAAATCCGGGGGGATGAATCCCGAAGTAGCCGGCAATGGCAATGGCGAGCGCCGCGGACATCCTGGCGAACATCAACTCCTGCTTGTCGGTGATGGCCGGCAGAAAAATCCTTTTCATCAGATCGTGGGAAATCGACGTTGAAATTACCAGCAACAGGCCCGCGGCAGTCGACAACGCGGCCGCCAGGGCTCCCGCCGCCACCAGCGCGATGATCCAGGCCGGCAACTGCGCGATTTCCGGATTGGCGAGTACGATGATGTCGCGATCGATATACAGTTCGTTCCCGTTATCCGTGGGCGCATTGGTGATCAGCCGTTCGCCCTGGGCACCGCGCCCTTCACTGAATTGCGGTTTGCCCTGAAAGGCTTTCCCGGCAACGTACTGAATTTTACCGTCCCGGTTTTTATCCACCCAGGCGATCAAACTGGTGTCCTCCCAGTTCTTGAACCATTGCGGTGCCTGCGAATACGGCATTTGATTCACTGTCTGAATCAGGTTCACCCGGGCAAACGAGGCCACCGCCGGAGCCGTGGTGTATAAAATGGCAATAAACACCAAGGCATACCCTGCGGATATTCTGGCATCCCGCACTTTCGGCACAGTAAAAAACCGCACAATCACATGCGGCAACCCGGCGGTTCCGATCATCAGCGCCGCGGTAATGAAGAAGACATCTATCGTCGATTTGGATCCCTCCGTGTACGCGCCGAATCCCAGTTCCGTCGACAATCTGTCCAGCTTATCCAGCAGGTAAATTCCCGAGCCATCCGCCAGGGTACTGCCAAAACCGAGCTGGGGAATCGGGTTGCCCGTCATCATGATGGAAATGAAAATGGCGGGCACCATGAAAGCGAAGATCAGAACGCAATACTGCGCCACCTGGGTGTAAGTGATGCCTTTCATGCCGCCGAGCACCGCATAAAAGAAAACGATGGCCATCCCGATCCAAACGCCGGTGATGATCTCCACCTCGAGAAAGCGTGAGAACACGATGCCGACGCCCCGCATCTGCCCCGCCACGTAGGTGAATGAAATGAAAATGGTGCACACCACCGCCACCAGCCGCGCCACATCCGAATAATATCGATCGCCGATAAAATCCGGCACCGTATATTTTCCGAATTTGCGCAGGTAAGGTGCCAGCAATAACGCCAACAGGACATATCCCCCGGTCCACCCCATGAGGTACACCGCACCATCCCGCCCGATGAAGGAAATAATTCCCGCCATCGAAATGAACGACGCTGCGGACATCCAATCTGCCGCTGTGGCCATGCCGTTGGCCAGCGGCGAAACCCCGCCCCCTGCCACATAGAATTCATCTGTGGAACCGGCGCGGGACCAGATCGCAATCCCGATATAGAGTGCAAACGAGGTGCCTACGAAAATAAAAGTTAAGGTCTGTACATCCATTTATCTGACTGCCTGTTTTCTTTTATTGTTGTGAGCCTCAATCCTTGGACTCATCTTCCAGATGATAATAAACTTCATCGGGGATATAATCGTCCCTATCCTCATCCACGCCATACTTGTGGTCCAGCTTGTTCATTTTGTAGACGTAAACAAAAATAAGAATCACAAAACAGAAGATAGACCCCTGCTGGGCCATCCAGAAACCGAGACGAAACCCCAGGAACCGGATTTGATCCAATGCGTCGGCAAACAGAATACCCATGCCGTACGAAACGACGAACCAGATCGCCAACAACAGCACCACCGTGCGAATATTTTCTTTCCAGTAGGCCTGGGCTTTCGCATTACGAGTTTCGTTCATAAGGTTCACCTTCCAGTGAGCAATGGTCTTTCCGGATGAAAATGACAAGGAAATCAGGTTATCAAAGTGATCGAATTCAATACAGGTTTTTCCCGGCCTGCGATAGAACAACCTCCCGATGCCTGGCACATGGAACGCGCGAGTCGGGCCGTAAACCTTTGAATTGACTTATAGTATAAGCGTTTTTC
>CAYPKH010000222.1:0-3958 GCA_964411245.1 uncultured Nitrospina sp. | reverse complement strand
CATTCACCTGCTCAAAGGTTTCCTTGAACAGTTGGCGGGTGGTCTGGTCGATTTTCTCGATGGTCGCATGCAGGGCGCGAATCGATTCCGCCAAATCTTCCAGTTGCTTTTGTAAAAACTGAAACCGCTCGTTGGATCTCTCGTATTCGGAGAGCGCCGCCAGGTTCACCTCGCCGAGTTTCGCGACTTTCTCTTTCAGTTGATTCAACTCTTCGGTCACCGCCTGCTCGTCGACTTCGCCGTCGTACTGATTCAGCATTTCCGGCAGGTTGACGTTAAAATCCTCAAACGCCCTTTCCTCGATGTGGCTGATCTGGATTTTCACTTCCGAGCGCTTCAACTCCACGCCGGAGAGTTCTTCCGTCAGCTCCTGGATTTGATGAACCAGATCGCGGCTTTCGCGGTCCCGGGCTTCCAGCGTGGCTTCTTTTTCCCTGAGGGCCTCTTCCTCGCGAACCGCCTGTTGCGACAATTCGTCCTTTTGCCGGGCCTGCTCGAGGAGGGTCCGTTCGGTCTCGGCGATCGCTTTCCGGTTTTCCTCGATCTTTTCGGAATTGCTGCGGTTGTCCTCACTGCGTTGACGGATGCGCTGGTTGAGGTTTTCTTCCTGCAGATCGAGCCGCTTGATTTCCAGCCGCACATTGCCGCGCTGCCCCTTCATGGAAGCGATTTTCACGTTCACTTCGTTGATCCAGCCGGACAACACTTCATTTTCCTGGCGCTGTTGCTTGAGCGTGTGGCGGAGCTTCTCCACCACCGCCCCAGCCTGTTCTTTTTCTTCCTCGGCGGTTTGGATGTCCCGGGTCAAAATGTCAAACTCCTTGGTCAATTTCTCCAACTCGTGCGTCCCCGCGGAACGTTCGTATTCGAGATGGGACCGCTTTTGCTCGAGGCGCTCCAGTTCTTTTTGGGCCTGCTCCAGATCGTACCGGCACTGGGTATGTTCGATGTCCACCTGATGGACGGTCACCCCGGCGGAGCGCAGGTTTTCTTCCGCTCCCGTAAAGGCTTGTTCCGCCTGGCGGTTCTTCTCTTCCCTCTGTTCCAGTTCGCGCTGGAGCCCGGCCACCTGCACGCCCAGCTCCTCCATTTCCCGGCTCTGCGACAGCAGGCCTCCGGGATCTTCGCCGTTGCGGCCGCCGGTGACCAGTCCCTGCGCATCGATCACCTCGCCGTCGAGCGTCACCACGGTTCCCTGGAACTCATCGTGCACATGCAATTTGAGGGCGGTTTCCAGATCGCGCACCAGCACCACATGACTCAGCAGATGCTCACAGACCGACCGGTATTCCTCGCGGGTCTGCACCAGGTCCGCCAGTTTGCCGATCACGGCCGGATCGCCGTTCAAGGACACCGGCGGCAGGGAAATGGATTTAGGGTTCAGCGGGATGAACGAGCCGCGCCCGGATCGGTGTTCGTTCAGATAATGAATGACCTTCAGGGTATCCGAGTAGGAATTGACAATCATGCTCTGCAGTTTTTCACCCAGCACCGCTTCGACCGCTTTTTCATATTCGGCGGGTGCCTGAATGACATCCACCACCACATCGCGCAATCCCTCGGGGCGGGAACCCTCGCGCATCAGCGACCGGACGCCCTGGCCGAACCCTTCGTACTGGTTGCGCAATTCCTTCAGGGAACTGAGCAGTGAGGCCTTGCAGAGATATGCTTCCTTGGCGTCACGCACCTGCTCGCCGACCTCTTTGAGTTGTTCCTTGCTCCGGTCCAGTTGTTCCTGAAACTTAAGATTCTCCTGCTTGCGGCCAGCCAGATCCTGTTCCTTCTGATCGTACCGGCTTTGAACTTCACCGGCGGCGGTCTGGGCGGCCTCCACCTGCTTTTCGGTCTCTTCCTGTTCGCTGGACAGTTTGGCCTCGCGCTCGGTCAGGAATTGCCGCCGGGTTTCCAGCTCGGTCAGCGAATTCTGTTTCTGGGACAGGTGGTGGAACAGATCGAGAATCCGGTTCTCCCGTTCCTGAAGTTCCTTTTCCAGATCCCGCATCAACCCTCTGCCGTGTTCGCATTCCCGGGTTTTTTCCTCGCATTCCAGCTCCTGCATCCGGATTCGTTCTTCCGCAGTTTCCAACTCACTGCGGTGCGTTTCCCGCTCCCGGCTGTGGGACTCGATCTCCTCCTGCATCTGCTGAATTTCCCGCGCCGCCGCTTCCATGTCCGACTGCGCCTGTTGAATCTGGGAATTTTTCAGTTCGATGGCGTGTTCGTTACTGCTGATGTCCGCCGTCAACTGGTGCAGGGTTTCGCGCTTCTGGTTGAGGGAGACAGTCAACTCGTCGATTTCAATTTTGAATCGGCTGATTTCGTTTTCCAGCGTCGAAGACCTAGCGGCCCATTGCGTCTTGTGCTCCACTTTCTCCCGGTAAACTTTTTCCAATTCGTCGAACTGCGCTTTCAGGCTGCGGATTTTTTCCGAAAACAGGCCGAGCGACAACTCCTTGATCTGCCCCTGGAATTTTTTATAGCGCTCCGCCTTGGCGGCCTGCCGTTTCAGGGATTCCACCTGCCGTCCCAGTTCCTGCACGATATCCGAAATGCGGTCCAGGTTCTGGCCGGAATAGTCCAGCTTGCGCAGGGCTTCATTCTTGCGGACCTTGAACTTCAGTACGCCGGCCGCTTCTTCAATCCATATTCTGCGGTCCTCCGGCTTGGAGGTGATCATGTCCTGAATATGCCCCTGCTCGATGACCGTCAACACCTTGGGGCTGATGCCGATGTCCAGAAACAAGTCGGTGATGTCCTTCAGGCGGCAGGGAATCTGGTTGATGTAAAATTCACTTTCGCCGGAGCGGTGGTAACAGCGGGTGACTTTGATTTCATCCGACAGGTTGGGAATGGTGGCCACACGCAAGCCTTTCGGCACTTCGCTCAGAGTCAGGGAAATTTCCGTGCGGTTGACCGGTTTGCGCGACGCGGAGCCGTTGAAAATCAAATCGGTGATGCGGTTGCCGCGCAGGGATTTGGAACTCTGCTCGCCGATGACCCAGCGGATGGCATCCGAGATATTGCTTTTGCCGCACCCGTTGGGGCCGACGACGGCGGTGAATCCGTTGGTGAAATCGAGGCGGGTGGTGTCAACGAAGGATTTGAAGCCGGAAAGCTCGAGCTGTTTTAAAATCATGGCGTCTCCAGATGGCCCTCCTGTAATCCATTTTAAGGCATAAAATCAATGATTTAAACCCTAACCTATCCCAATGGGGATGTAAAGAATATTATACCACGGAATGTGTAAAAACGATCCAAGCCCTCTATATGTTGTGGTGTAGTGGGAATCTTCACAGCACCCCGGCGAGCCCTGTCGGGGCGCTTCAAAGGTGGGTTTTTACCACTCTGTCGTTTCCATATTATAATAATCGCCCGGTCCCGCGTCCCGCCCACCTCTTCAACGGAGCAATGAATGATGAAATTTTACGGATACAGCAAGTGCGGCACCTGCCGCAAGGCGCAGAAATTCCTGGACGCGAAAAAGACCGTGTATCAGTTCATCGACATCACGGAAACGCCGCCGCCCAAGACGGTTCTGAAAAAAGCGTTGCAGTCGCGCGAACTCAAAAAACTGTTCAACACCAGCGGCGTGCAATATAAGGAACTCCACATCAAAGATAAGCTGAAGACGATGACCGAAGCGCAGGCGCTCGATCTTTTGGCGTCCAACGGACGGCTGGTCAAACGGCCGATTGCGGTGGACGGCGACCGCATCACCGTCGGGTTCGACGAAAATGAATACAAAAAAGTCTGGGCCAAACCAGCGTGACGCTGGACCCAATTTTCCCTCTCCCCTCACGGGGAGAGGGGAGGGTGAGGGGCGGTTTGCTTCCCTTCTCCGAAGGGAAGCTTATAACCTCCCCTATATCCCCTCCTTGGTAAGGAGGGGAAAAATAATCCCGTTGCCATATTTACCACTTAGCAAAGGTCTCTTTGATTAAAACCCGAATTATGAACC
>CAYPKH010000221.1:0-3966 GCA_964411245.1 uncultured Nitrospina sp. | reverse complement strand
AATACTCTCTTTAAATTCCAGGAATAATTTGGCGGGAATACACATGTCGGGCATTTCCTTCGATTCCGAAGGCGCCTTCTCCGCATTTTCCTGCCGGTCGTCCGGGACCTCTTGATATTCATATTCCAAACCCAGCAGTTCCTGAATGCACTTGAAAATCTGCTCGACCCGATACGGTTTGGTGATCACCCTTTTACATCCGGCCGTGATCATTTTATCTTGATCATGTACGGACGTGGAAGCGGTCACCCCCACGATTTTGAAACGTCCCGATCCATAGTGCTCGATAATTTTTTGGGTGGCCTCCTCCCCGCTCATGACCGGCATGCGCATGTCCATAAAAATAATATCCGGCATGAATTTCTTGAGCTGCTCAAGCGCTTTCTTTCCGCTTCCCGCGGCAAAGACCTCGGCGCCAATATCCCGGAGGATCTCGGATAACATCACGCGGTTTTCCTCGGCATCATCCACCACCAAAACTCTCAAATCGAATTTTCTGGACAGTTCCTTCACCTGCCGGCTTCTTCGGGAACGCGATGGAACCGGAGAAGCGGGTGCGAGCTCAAGGGTCAGGGAAAAGCTGGAGCCTTGCCCGACTTCCGATTCAAGAGAGAGTTCCCCCCCCATCAGCTCGGACAACTCCCAGGATATCGCCAGGCCCAATCCGGTCCCCCCCTTATTGAGCCCTTCCTCTCCCTGTTTGAACAGTTCGAAGATATTGACCTGATCCTCGGTGCGGATGCCGTTTCCGGTATCGCTGACGGTAAACCTGAATTTGTTGTCGGGTTGGCTGTCCAGGGTCAAAGTCACCTCTCCCTCGTCGGTGAATTTAACCGCATTTCCCAACAGATTAACCAGAATCTGGCGCAGTTTGCGTTCGTCACTATAAACATAAATGGGGTTTTTGCTCACCCCTTTTAGACGAAACCGGATGTTTTTGGCTTCGCATTGATTCCGGAACATGTCCGCCAACCCCAGGAGCAGGCTGTGCAGGTCGAAATCACTTAACGCCAATTCCACTTCACCGGTTTCGATTTTGGAGATATCGAGAAGATCGTTGATCAGCTCGAGAAGATGATTCCCACTGGTTTCAATCTTCCGGACCGCATCCCGGTGATTCATATCCAGTGAATGATCCCTTTGCAGGATCTGCGCATATCCCAGAATAATGCTCAAGGGGGTGCGAATCTCATGGCTCATGACGGAAAGAAAGAGGCTTTTGGTTTTGTTGGCGGACTCGGCGGATTTCCTCAGGCTGTCGGCCTCCTCCCGGGCTTTGGAAACCTCCTGAAGGGCTTTATAAAAATAACCTTCGATCATCCGCCGTTCCGTACTTTCCCTGAAGGTGATGACGACTCCCAGGGCCCGCCCATTTTCCAGAATCGGGGTGGTCACGTATTCCACGCGGAACGTGGTGCCGTTCTTGCGCCGGAACACGCCGTCGGTTTCCTTGTACACTCTCCCATATTTAATGGACGCTTGGATAAGTTTTTTCCCTTCAAGGTTGGGAGGAAATATCAATTCATGGGCAGGCTTACCGATAAACTCCTCCTCGGTATACCCGAGAATCAGTTGCGCCGAAGGGTTGATCGAAGTGGTGGTTCCTTCGGCATCGAGGCCGACAACACCGTCGCCCACGGAGTCCAGAACCAGCTTGTTGTGGCCGTCCAGTTTTCTCAGTTCTTTTTGGACCATTCCGAAACTCTCGACGATCAGCCTCTCATGCTGGTACGATTTCAGAATTTCAATCACCAGGCCCGATAAGGGCAGAAGGTAGGCGAGGATCTTGGTAAAATGCGCAGCTTGGAAATAAGGGTCGAATAAAATTTGGGAGCCGAAGCCCATATACAACTGAGCGGCCGCGTGAGGAATGACACTGATCATAAGAGAGTGCGATATATAATTCTGTTCCTCCTTGTGAAATCGTGGAAACAGAAATACCCCGCCAATCACATACACCACCAGAGGTCCCAATTCCCAGGGTCGCGTGAGGAACGATTCCGGGAAAAGGGTTTGGGGAACCGTATGGGTAATCGTGGTGATATAAATGGTGCCGTAAGCCAGAAAAGCCAGCACCAGAGACGTGATCACTACAGCGGGGAGGGCTTTGTGATAATTTTGATTACGGGTTGATAATAAGAACCCCACCCCTGCAATTAAAATTAACCCGCTCAGGAATCGGGAAACCGTCCAGGTAAACGGAATATAAGTTTGGATATCGATGATCCATTCGGCGAGGTGATTCACCGCTAATGCTTGAAACGCGTCCGCACATCCCGCAAACAGTAATGTCATGCCGATGACGGGTGAGACTTTGTCCCTTTTCATGGCATAATGAATAAAAGCCAGCAGAGCGGCAAAAGCGGCCACGCCAAAAGAACTCCACTCCAGCAGAGCATGAGTGATCCACACTCTGGAATCCCCTGGCGTCCCTTCCGGGGAAAGCGTTCCTCCGAATTCGAATCCAAGCAGGACCAGGCATAATGGACCGGCAGAAATAATAAGGGTCAGATAAACCACCCACCCCGGGAAGCCCGCTTGATTATCCAGCTGGAATCCGCTCTTATTTTTTGAAAGGGAAAAGTTCACTGATCTGTCTTCCGGGAAAAAGGGGCCAAGCTCCGCTTGTTGGAACTTTTTGCTCACCGTCCGGGCATGTCCGCCCCCGCCGCATAGTGTCTTAACGCGCCCTTGAATAGCGGTCGCCGTACCTTTTATTGGATATAATTAGGATAACCAGCCAGCCTTAAATATCAATAGGATAAGTGATTGGAGCGCAGGGCAGGGCGATCCCAAACGCCAGGCAGTAAAGGGTGGATTTTTTGGGGATTCCCAGTCCAACCGCCCACCTCCGGTCCGGGTTAAAGGTCGGGGTTAAGAGTTGAGGCCGCCCCAATTGTTTCCATAAAAAGCATTCCAGGAAAATTCCAGCCCGACCGCCGAACCGGTGACCGCCAGGATAAACGCCAAGCGGGAGGACCATGGGTCGTGAAGGGATCACATTGTCATGGAGCGGAGCCGACGGATGTCGGAAAAAAGTATTTAAAAAGCAAAGGGTTATAATGCCTTTTGCGGGGTCGGATTTTGACCCCGGAAAAGCGGCGATCTGTTAAACTATGGGTGTGGATATTTTTATCAAAACCCGACCGAAATACCGCAGTGGTCCCAATAACCAGGAGAAACCGGCCTTGAAAAAGTGATGGGGGATTTATGAACCGCAAAATTTGAGAATAGTTATGGATACCATCAAGCAAAAGGAATTCGACGAATTTTGGCAGGCCATTCAAACCGAAATTCATGCGCATCCGGTAATAACCAACAACAGTTACTGCAAATGGTTTAAAAAGGGCGAATTCACCAAACCTCAACTGATCGATCTTTTTAAACAATTCGCAGTCTTCTCCAAATGGTTTCTGCTGGTTCAGATGATGCGGCTCCTCAACGCGGCGGATCTGGAAGCGGAGACCCATGCCCGTTACATCCTGGCCAACGAGCTGGGGGTCAAAATCCATCCCGACGGTTCGACCGAAGACCAGCCCTTTAAAACCTCCAGGGCGCATATCAATTGGCTTCGGGATACTGTGAAATCAACCGGTTTGAATTCCGTAGAGTTGGGAAGCTGGGAATCCGCTGCGCCCGCCACCCGTGCATTTATTCAGGGACTGGAAGATACCTATGGCAGCAAGGATGGGGAAATCGGCCGGGGCGCCAGTTACGCCATCGAAACCTGGGCGGCTTGGGGGCTGGGCAAAGACAAGGAAGCTGAATCCAAAAATTTCTGGAAGGAACTGATCACTGGAATTGAAAAATACAATAGCAATAATCGAAATTCCGGTGAAGCGCCCATACCGCTGGGTTTTTTTCTATTCCATTTCAACAGTGAAAAGGGTCATGGCGATAATGTGTTGGAGGAACTCAAAGAATCATTTTTTAAGCCGGACTTTGATGGAGACAAATTTATAAAGG
>CAYPKH010000220.1:0-3983 GCA_964411245.1 uncultured Nitrospina sp. | reverse complement strand
AAATTGTGGATCGGGGTCAGACCGCCTGCGTGGATGCCTACCTCACCCCCCACATCCGGAAATACCTGAATGGATTTCATGACCGCTTTCGAAATCCCGGTACCGATCTTCTGTTCATGCAATCGGACGGCGGCCTGGTCCGCGCGGACCGTTTCAAGGGATGCAACGCCGTTTTGTCGGGTCCGGCAGGGGGAGTGGTCGGCTATGCAATGACCGCCTTCAACCCGGACATCAAACAACCCCTCATCGGTTTTGACATGGGGGGAACCTCGACCGATGTGTCCCGGTTCGACGGTGAATACGACTGGGTGCATGAATCCGAAATTTCCGGAATCCACCTGCAAAGTCCACAATTAAACATCCAGACCGTGGCCGCCGGAGGGGGCTCGCGCCTGTTTTTCAAAAACGGAATGCTGGGTGTGGGGCCCGAATCCTCCGGCGCTTACCCCGGTCCGGTCTGTTACCGCAACAAGGGGTCCCTTTCTCTGACCGATGCCAACCTTCTTTTGGGACGCCTGCTTCCCGGCTACTTTCCGCAAATCTTTGGTCCGCAACAAAATCTCCCTTTGGATAGTGAAATGGCCCGGAACAGTTTTGAAACTCTCCTTGAAGAGATCAATAGCAACCAGCGCAACCGCGGACTTCCCGAATTAAGCCTCGCGGAGGCGGCCCAGGGATTTGTCGATGTCGCCAATGAAGTGATGTCAGGTCCGATTCGGGAAATCTCGGTGGCGCGCGGTCATGATATCCGGAAGCATGTGCTGGTTTGTTTTGGCGGAGCGGGAGGCCAGCACGCCTGCGCCATCGCCCGTGCCCTGGGAATTTCAAAGGTCCGGGTTCCCCGCTTCGCAGGTATTCTTTCTGCTTACGGTCTGGCCCTGGCCGATGTGGTGGTGGAAAAACAGGAGCCTTCGTCCCAAACACTCCATCCGGATTCTCGTTCTTATTTGAAAGAACGCCTGCGATTGCTGGAACAGGAGGCAGTGAAGGAACTGGAAGGTGAAGGGTTTGCCGCCTATCAAATAACCGTCCATCGGTATCTCGACCTGACTGTCCAGGGTACCGATACAAGATTGATGATTCGAGAGCCGGAAGACCTGAACTATGAGCAGGCGTTTCGGGAGCAGTACCAGAGAGAATATGGTTTCCAGCCAACCGGGCGCGACATTCTTGTTGAGGGAATTCGTTTGCGTGCCGTGGGAAAGACCCGGCCTCCGCGGCCTATTCCCCTACCTCAAAAAACTGGAACCTCCGCGCCCGAAACCATGACTCTGTCATATTTTAACGGCCAGTGGCGGGAGGCCCCCGTTTATTTGTTGAACAACCTGGGTTCGGGACAGAAATTTTTCGGCCCCGCCATCATTATTAACGAAACCTCCACCTTGGTCGTCGAGCCCGGATGCCAGGCACAAATTACCCGATGGGGTGATATTGAGATCGAGATCAGCCCCTCGAAGAAACCAACCCTAGTGACCGGGCGTGACCCGGTCCAGTTAGCCATATTCGGAAACAAATTCATGTCCATTGCGGAACAAATGGGACGGACCCTTCAGCGCACCGCCATCTCTACTAATATCAAAGAGCGTCAGGATTTCTCCTGCGCCATTTTTGATCCCGAAGGAGGGCTGGTGGCCAACGCGCCGCATCAGCCGGTTCATTTGGGTTCCATGGGCGAAGCGGTACGGGCACAGATACGGCTTCAGGAGAACCCGATCGGCGAGGGAGATGTGCTGTTGTCGAACCATCCTCTCGCCGGAGGAACCCACTTGCCGGATATGACCGTCATTACCCCGGTGTTCCTGGCCGGTAAGCCGGTGTTTTATGTGGCCAGCCGAGGCCATCATGCGGATATCGGTGGTATTTCCCCCGGTTCCATGCCCCCGTTCTCCAAACGGTTGGAGGAGGAGGGCGCGGCCATTTTGTCTTTCAAACTGGTGGACCGGGGAATATATCAGGAAAAAGGAGTGATCGATCTGCTCACATCCCCAGCGCCCGAGGTGCCCGATGCCAGTGGCACCCGTGCCCTGGCGGACAATCTTTCCGATCTCAAAGCCCAGATGGCGGCCAACCAAAGAGGCATCCAACTGCTTTTGGAATTGATTGACTATTATTCGCTCGCCACCGTTCATGCCTACATGCAGTTTATCCAGGAGAGCGGGGAAGAGGCCGTTCGCCAGGTGCTTCGGGAAATCCGAGGCCGCCAAAGCGGGAGCGAGGAATTGCGGTCAAAGGATTTTATGGATGACGGTACGCCGGTTTGCCTGACCCTGAAAATTGATGAGGACGGCAGTGCTGTTTTCGATTTCGACGGTACGGGTAAGGAGGTGGAAGGCAACTGCAATGCCCCCCTTGCGGTCACCCATTCCGCGGTTCTTTATTGTTTGCGATGCCTGGTGCCCTCCGATATCCCGCTCAACCAGGGTTGTTTGAATCCGGTGGAGATCAAGGTGGAAGAGGGGTCTTTGCTGTGTCCCTCGGAACACGCTGCGGTGGCGGGTGGGAATGTGTTGACCTCCCAGCGGGTGACGGACGTGGTGTTGAAAGCCTTGGGCGCCGCTTCCGCCTCCCAGGGGTGCATGAACAATTTGACATTCGGGGACGGCAGTTTCGGCTATTACGAGACCATCGGCGGCGGGGCCGGGGCCGGGCCCGGCTGGCACGGCCAATCCGGGGTTCATACCCACATGACCAATACCCGTATTACCGATCCCGAAGTTTTGGAGAAAAGGTACCCGGTCCTGTTACGGCAATTTTCCATTCGTAAAGGATCAGGGGGCAAGGGAAAATACCGGGGAGGAGACGGCTTGGTGCGGGAAATCGAATTTTTGAAACCGCTCAACGTGGCCATCCTTTCCGAACGCCGCGTTTACGCCCCTTATGGATTGGAAGGGGGTGAGCCGGGAGCTCTCGGGGAAAATTGGTTGGTTAAAAAGGATGGCACCTCTCTCAATCTGGGAGGAAAAAATGAAATCTCCGTCCACCCGGGTGACCGCATTCGCATCCTCACTCCCGGCGGCGGCGGATATGGCAAAACAGATCATTGAGACAGGCGCAGAACGATTTTATCTTCGTGCTCCCCGTTTTCCAAAGCGTTTTGGATTTGAATGAGAGGTTGGATTGAAGTGCTCAGGGATGCGGCCAGAGGCATGGGCGCCTCTCCTTTACCGGCATGCCATGCCGGAAGCATTGAGAACGGTCAGCGTTTCTTTTTACCGGTCTTTTTATCCTTCCAGGTCAACAGCCAACGTTGAATGATCCTGAGTTTCGGCGAGCCGGTAAACTTCCGGCGCTTGATTTTGGGAGTCGACTCGTACTGCAGGCGGGCGATGACCGTCGGCGCCACCGCTTCCTCCACCAGCACCCCGCGCTGGGCGTGTTCGAGATTTTTGGAAGCGCACACATCGCGGAAGGCCACCATCAGGCGGCAGTCCAGAGGCCGGTTCTCGTGAATCAGGCAGGACTCATCCTCGCCCAGAAACGGGCACCGCTGATTGATCACCGTCTGGTACCAGTCCACCGTTTCCGGGTCGACCCCGGACTCCAGCACCGTGGCCACCCGCCGGACGGTTTTTCCGGAATTTTCGATGATCTCGTTGAGGTCGATGCCTTTTTCGCGCGCGCCATTCACCATGCCGTCCCATTCGAGCTGGGTATGGGCCACGCCGGTGTAACAACAGTGACTGCATCCCTTGCGGCAGGTTAAGGGAGGCGCTTTGGCGGCGTAGGCGCGTTCGAGCACTTGCCAGAACGCCTTAAGGAGAGGAATCTTCTCGGCCTTGGCCAGCGCCCGGGTCTCCGCCAGCATGGCTTCGTACGCGTACTGGAGCTCCGCTTCGGAAAACTTCTGCTTTACAAAATGGCGCAACTCTTCCGGGTCGGTCACTCCCTGAATAAAAGCGCCAATATGATCGGAATAAAGGGTCATGAGCAAATAAGGTTCGCTTCGGTTGATTAAGGAACAAAATACCATTCCCTTTATAAGG
>CAYPKH010000219.1:0-4009 GCA_964411245.1 uncultured Nitrospina sp. | reverse complement strand
TGATTTTCATTATTTCACCTCAAATGAAAAGCTTCCCTATTTCAATTTCATTTTCGAGGTTATCCGGTTTTTGTCCATGAACTCACAAGAATTTTCCGAGAACAGGTTCGAAAAGCTTTTCCAAAAATGGAGACAAAAATTCGCCAACGCCAAACCAAGGATATGGCGGGGGGTTCGGCAAGCGTTTATTTGGGGAGTGCCGATATTCTTGGTATTTGAGATTCTTGCCGTTGGGCTAGCCATTAATAAACTGGCGGGCTACGGCGTTCCCGGGGATGTGGCCCGCCAACACTTTTACCTTACCCGCTATACCTTGAACCTGTTCCTGGATACACCGAACATCGATGAATTCGAAAGGGTTACGAACTCTCCATACATCGGCTTCGAACACGCGTGTGACTTTTTCATCGCCGACTCTTTATTAGGCTGGCGGAATCACCCGAAGATCTCTTGCAGTTTTTTGTACCCCGCCGGCGGCGCACCCTACACCACGGATCTTATATGGACCGCGTTCGATGTCGATGGATTTGCCGTCACGGAAAAAGGAGGGCCGCGCTACATACGGGACAAGCCCGAAAACGTATTCCGCATCATAATGTTGGGCGGCTCCACGATGGTCGGATACGGCGCTTCCCCACTGGAATCAATCGCCGGACATGCCCAGCGCGAGCTAAACAGGTTACGTCCGGTGGCCGACGGTTATGATCGCATTGAAGTCATAAATGCCGGCGTCGCAGGCTTCGATTCGGCCCAGGAGTACCTCTATCTCCTGTCCGAGCTGATCTATTACAAGCCCGACATCGTGGTTTTTTACGACGGCTGGAACGAATCCATCAACCGGCATGGACACTTCTCCGATGCCCTGTTCGCCTATATGCGCAAGGCCAAAAAATTCAAACCCGTGCCTTTCTCAAGCATTCAAATGAAATGGCATCGGGATTACAGCACTCAAATTGAAAAGGGCTTCAGACCGTGGGGCGCCGCCGTTATGTTGAAGAGCGCCATTTCCCGTTCCCTGCGTAATTCCTGGTCCCATACGGGAATTAACTACTGGTTTTGGAAATACGAGGCCGGAAAAAAATGGAAAAGTTTCTGGAAGAGCATTTTTAGCCTATTCAAAGATATTGAGAAGCGGCCGCCCCATGCGGTGGCGATCAGGAAGGATTTCGATCCGCGAACGCTCAGGGTTTTCGAGGAAAACCTCCGCCATTCCATTTCCTTGTTGACCCGGAAAGGAATCAAAGGCGCCTTCTTGTTGCAGCCGATCATAGGGGTAGATGGAAAAACCTATTCACACCATGAGCGGCTGTGGGCCGATTCGGAGATCGGACAGGCGAAGATCATTCGCCGCCGAAGATTTTATCAACTGGCGAGACCTCTTTTTGATTCGCTTGCCAAGGAATTCGCCGATGAAAAGGCCGTCTGTTTTTCCGATATAAGCGGCGCCGTCAAGGACCGGGAAGAACGCCTTTACGTGGACGAAGGGCATTTCAATTCAAAGGGATACCGGATTATTGCCCAATCGATTATCGGCCAATTGGCTAAATGCGGTTTTCTAGAATTACCCGAAACGGCGTTCAAATCCTGACGGACCTTTTCCGCCGGCCGGGATACGTCAACCGTAGGCTAGGGCATTTCCCCGGCCAAGGGTCTGCCATCCCGATGTCAAAACCCTTAATCCAGTACGACGTCCTCAAACAGCGTGCCTTTTTTCTGCACCACCCAAAAACCCCCGTATTTGGAAATAGGGCGCCCAAAAAACTCCCCAATGGCATAGCTGATGCCGGGGTGAAAAATTCTCTGGGTCCTGGGATCAAAGGTCAGATCGGTCTCGAAATTGGCTATGACGAAATCACGGTCCAGTTCATCCATTTGCATTTCCAGGGCCGGACCGCACATCAACCCGCTGTCCTTCAATAAAGGCAACGCCACCTGCAGGTCCTTGGTAATCGCGTCCACGTGGTGATTGGCATCGATATAAATGACGTCGAATTTTTTCGTGCTCAACATGGGCAAAATGTCTTCGGAGCGCCCCCGCATCTGAAAACAGATATCGGCGATACCGGCGGCCTTCAGATTGCGGACAAACAGCTTAAGAACGTTACCGTTTCCGAGATTGCGGTTCATGATCCGGAAATGCATATGGCGGTTGGCGTTGGGATTCAAATAGCTGTCCCAAGGATCGACGGAAATGACCTTTCCGCTGGCGATATTGAACTGCTTTAACGCCTTCGCCCACACGATCGCACTTCCCCCGGCATAGGCGCCGATTTCCAGGATCCGAAAATCGTCATTGCCGGAGGCATCCTGGCCCGCACTCAGATAACCGACGCACTTGGTCATATAAGGAAAGCGCGCGGGGTTGCCTTGCGCCGAGGCAAGCCAGACGCCGAAATAGGGACGGCCCAGGAGCCTGTGGACCAGATACGACAGGTATCCAAAGGGAAGGCACAGCACGTGGTAAATATCGTCAAAGAAGTTTAGGACTTTGACATCTTTAATCCGCGACAGCACCAACAGCTTCAATTTATAGATGGGGTTGACAGCGTCAGCCATTTTTTTTCCATTGCGGGTTTGGTGGACATCATTGGGCTGCGAGTTTTACGGCGAAGGTGAGGAGGAGGGCAAGCCGAAATTCATCGGCGGCACATCCAGGCATCGAAAAAAAAATCCAACCGCTTCGCTGCCATCTGTTAGCCTTTCGTCATCCGGCCACCCCAATGGTGGAAATTTTTTTTAATCAGTGTTAAACAATTGATCACTTAGGGCTTTATTTAAAAACGGGACGTCCAAAAATAAATAACCCTAAAAATTTTGTAGACCCTATTGCATGGAAAATACCATTTTTAAGCTTTAATATTCACCGGCGTTGAATACATTGGTATGGATCGGGGGCTTCCGCTTAATTAATCCTAGGACCAAGGCATAAGAATACATGGCCAGAATTCTGTTCATCAGCGACAATATCCTGAACGAAGGTTTGGGAATCATGTACCTGAGTTCGTACCTGAAGGCGAACGGACATGATGTCGAACTGACCCTGCTTCAGGATTACAAACGTTTCGACGATCTTATCGAATTCGTAGAGGACTACGATCCGGATCTTGTCGGTTTTTCGGCGATGACTCCACAGGTCGAGCAGTTCCGGCCCGTTTCCAGGCTGATCAAGGAAAAGACCGGGCGCACCATCATCTGGGGCGGGGCGCACTGCATGTTCATGAGCGAGGACATCATGAACTACGGCTGCGTCGATATCATCTGCATCGGCGACGGTGAAGAGTCCATGTTGGACCTCATGAACCGGATCGAAGCCGGCGAGGATTATTCCGACGTCAAGAGCCTTTTGGTCAAGACTCCGACCGGGTGGGTCCGCAATCCCCTGGCGTCGCTTGAGGACAACCTCGACAAATATCCGTTCCCCGACCGGGAACTCTATTACGACAAATACCCGTTGCTGGCGAACTTCGCGGTCAAGCGGCTGATTACCACCCGCGGCTGTCCCTACAAGTGCTCGTACTGCTTCGAGCCGACGTATTTCGACATGTACAAGGGCAAGGGTAAGGTTTTCCGCCGCCACAGCATCGAATACGTGCTGGAGGAGGTCGAGCGTATCCTTGAAAAATACCCCACCCGTCGCATCCATTTCTGTGACGACATCTTCAACCTCGACAAGTCCTGGGTGAAGAAATTTTCGAAGGTATACCGGGAGAACTTCAAACAGGACTGGTCGTGCAACATCGAGCTCACCAGCATCGACGAGGAGACCATCAAGGCGATGGCGGACGGTGGCTGCCGGGGCGGCACTTTCGGCCTGGAATGCGGCGTCGAGGAGACCCGCATGAACATGCTCAACAAGAAGATCACCAACGCCCGCTACATCGAAGTCACCGACCTGCTCCATAAGCACAACTTCAAGTTTCTCATGAACATCATGTTCTGTCTGCCGAACGAATCGCTGGACGACGCCATAGAGAGCGTCCGCTACGCCACCCAGCTCAAGCCCTATGGG
>CAYPKH010000218.1:0-4026 GCA_964411245.1 uncultured Nitrospina sp. | reverse complement strand
CTTCCTGAAAAACGACGAGACTCCCTTGCGCGGCTTGTTTCCCATTCCGGGTTCCCTGTCCGGGAGCGAAGCCGTACTTGGGATCGTCCATCCAATCCTGATAGACCTTCTTCTCCGGGCCGGCCTTTTTAGGAGGCGCCATCTGGTTCAAATATTTGATCAACCGCTGGGAGGATTTGGGCAGTTGTTTCACCGCGCCTCCCATCATGATTTCCTGCGGCGTCAGGTCGGCGTTGTAATACTCCAGGTTATAACGCAGGTTCGGCTTGATGACGGTGCCCTTCAGCGACACCCCGCCGAAAATGCCTTTACTGCGCGAATACGAATACATGTCTCCCTGCAACAGAATGTCGATCCCCAACTCGGCGTAACGGCCCACCGGACCCGCGGTGACGCTCACGTCTCCGCCCAGGGTGAAATTATTTTCCAGCAGACCTTTGATGCCGCGCTCCGTCATCACCATCAGTACCAAGTCCACCACCTGCGCCCCGAACTGAAATCCGAAACTGCCGCCCAGGGTGGTAATGAACGAAGGCGGTCCCCACAAGCCGGTTTGGGAATCCCGGACCATGGCCACTCCCCGACCGTACCGGGCGCCGACAAAGAAACCCCCTTTGAACATCGAAGGAAAGATAATGACCGCTTTGGCTTTGGAAATTAGACCCATTGGAATTTGCAGATCGGGCGTGCTCATTATCTCTTCCATCACGGACTTCGCGTCCTTGAGCAATTCCTGTTGGGAGGTGGCATCGGCGGCGTGGGCGTTCGCGGTCCACAGGAACACCAGGGCCAGCAGGGATGAAAGGATCTTCATGGTGAGGCTCCTTAACAAAAAAGGTTCCGGGAGAGGAATTAACCTATTGATTATTCTAGGGTTATTCCCCAGACCAGCAGGCCCTGTCATGTTACAATTAAGATTCGCCAAATTCAAACCCTATTTTCTTTTGATGGTTATGTAACTATAATATTTTCAATAAGTTAAACGGGCCCCGGCGGTGGCCGGACTGGTTAAACCCTTGTAACAGGCCTCTTTAGAACAGCTAAGGGGCATAATGACGCGGCACAGGGGCCGGGGCTGTTGGGTACCCAAAAATTTCATCCCGGCGGCGGTTCATCCAAATAAATCTTTACGCACCCGGGTTTCCCACCTACCATGCGGGGCTATGAATAACGATCAAATTAAAGCCTATTTTGAAGCCCGGGGGGTGCTGTCGCAAAAACTGAAATCCTTCGAATTCCGCCCGCAACAACTGGCGATGGCCGAGGGGGTTGCCGCCGCTCTGGAGCAGGGCCATCATTTGATGGTAGAAGCCGGCACCGGGACCGGCAAAAGCCTCGCCTACCTGATCCCGTCGGTGTTGTGGGCGCTGGCCAACAAGACCCGGGTGATCGTCTCCACCTACACCAAAACCCTGCAGGAGCAGATCGTCAATCACGACATTCCTTTTTTGCAGAACACGCTGGGCCTGCCCTTCAAATCTTCGCTGTGCCTGGGATCGGAAAACTACCTTTCGCTGAGGCGGATGAAACGCGCCGGCCAAAGCCGCCTGTTCGGCAACGTGGAAGAAGGCGAACAGTTGAACGAAATTTTTCAATGGGCCGGTCGAACGGAATCGGGGTTTCGCAACGATTTGACGTTCGAGCCGATACCCACGGTGTGGGAGGAAGTCGGGCGGCAAAAAGATTTGTGCATGGGCAAACAATGCGAAACATTTAATACGTGTTTTTATTTTAAAGAGCGACGCAAATGGTTCGGGGCGCATTTGCTGATCGTGAACCATCATCTGTTTTTCGCCAACGTGGCGAACAACGGGGCGGTGCTTCCCCGGTACGACGCGGTGGTGTTCGATGAAGCGCAAAATCTGGAAGAAGCCGCCACTTCTTTTCTGGGACTGGAGTTCTCCAACTCGGGCCTTTTGTATTTTCTGGACCGGCTGTACAACGCCAAAACCCGGCGGGGTACGCTGACCCGCCAGCGTGACGATCTGACAGTGGAAATCAAACAGCGGGTGAGCAAGGCGCGCATCGCCGTCGAGGCGTTTTTTCAAAACCTGCTCGACACCTTCGGGCGTAATGAACGTACCCTGCGTTTTTACAGTCCGCCCACCGTGAACAACACGCTGTTCCTTCCCCTGCAGGATCTGCACGAGGCGCTGAAATCCCTCGAACAGCGGGTGACCACGGAGGAGGAACAGCTGGAGGTCGCCGCCGCCGCCGGCCGGGTGTTTGAATACAACAACACCATCTCGGCCCTGCTCAACCAGAATATGAAGGAGTATGTGTATTGGCTGGAGGTGACGCCCAAAAAGCGGTTTGTTCGCGCCACTTTGCGGGGTGTGCCCATCAGCATCAGCGAAGAACTGCGCGAACAGGTGTTTTCCAAAATCGACCGGGCGATCCTCACCTCCGCCACGTTGACCACCAACCGCAACTTCGAACATATCAAGGAACGGATCGGCTGCACGCCGAAAGAGGAAGCGACCCTGGACTCGCCGTTCGATTACCCGAGCCAAGCGCTCCTGTACCTGCCGCCGGACATGCCGGAACCGAACGAGGATGTGGCGAAATACGTCGCCGCGCTGGCCGACCGGGCGCTGGAGCTGATCGAGGCCACCGGCGGGAAAACCTTCGTCCTGTTCACCAGCTACGACATCCTCAACCGGGTGTACCGGATTCTGGACCCGCGGCTGCATCGGTACCAGATCCTGAAACAGGGGGACCTCGCTCCCAGCCGGATGATCGCGCGGTTCAAGGAAAAGCCTTCGGTGATTTTCGGCACCAATTCGTTCTGGCAGGGGGTGGATATTCCCGGCGACGCGCTGTCGAGCGTGATCATCACCAAACTGCCGTTCGACGTGCCGACCGAACCGTTGATCGAAGCGCGGATCGAGGATATGAAAAAGCGGTCGATCAATCCCTTCCGGCATTACCAGATACCGCGCGCGATCATCCAACTGCGCCAGGGATTCGGCCGCCTGATCCGCAAGCGCACCGACAAAGGGGTGGTGGCGATTCTGGATTCGCGCGTGACCCGGCGCGGTTACGGCAAACAGTTTTTGAACTCGCTCCCCAATTGCGCGCAGACGCAACACCTGGAAGACGTGAAACGGTTTCTCGCCGTGGATGTCGCCGTAACCAAACCCTGAACCTCCGCGTGGCTGAAAAATTATTTAGACTGGGATGCAGACACTGGCTGGACGTTACCTTTCAGGATTTCAAGAACGGTGGGCCGGATGGCATCGTAGGAAGGGGCGTTTTTTGCGTTGAGGAAACCGAAGGTTTTGTGAACCCCGCCGGGATAGTACCCGTCGAAATGATACACCCGTTCATCGGCCGGGATGTCTCCCAGCTCGCGGGACAACTGATGGGTCATTTCATAACTTCCGAGAGAAATAAAAAACGCTTCTCTGCCCTCGGCGTTGGCTACCGAAAACCGGTATAACTGCATCCACTCTCCCGACGGCTCGAAAAACTGATACGCCAGGACCCGCCGTCCGTCCATCTCAAACTGCTCCCGGCAGAACCACCGGGCTTCCAGAAATTCCGGGTCTTGGGTTTGTGCGCGGAGGCGTAACAGTTCCGCCAGGGTTTCATCCCTTGGCTCGATGCGGCCCAGGGCCTGGTAGGTTTGAATCAGTTTGGGAAGCACCCGCCAATCCTCGGAGCGGAGTGTGCGGTAACGTTGCCAATAGGTGAGGGCTTTTTCGGGCTGTCCCGCCGCGGCCGAAGCCAGCCCCAGGTTCCACAGAATGTTGGAGCCTTCCGGATAACGGTTCAGCGATTGTTCCAGCGGGGCGATGGATTCCGCATACTTGCCCTGCTCGTACAGTTGCACCCCCCGGTCGAACGGGTTTTCATCCTGCGGAGCCATTCCGGGCGCGGAGGCCGCGTACAGGAATAGCGCTGATACACCTGCGAGCCATGCATTCATACGGTATCCTTTTTCATCCAACGGCGGTCAGATCGGATTTCATCGGGCGGCCTCTACGGACAGTTGAAACGTCAGGCCTTGGCGGCGGGTTTGGG
>CAYPKH010000217.1:0-4037 GCA_964411245.1 uncultured Nitrospina sp. | reverse complement strand
CGGCATCGCCTTCGGCCTCGACCGCATCGCCATGATATTGACCGGATCGGCGTCGATCCGCGACGTGATCGCCTTCCCCAAAACCCAGAAAGCGACGTGTCTCATGACCGAAGCTCCCTCCAAAGTCGACATCAAACAACTCAAGGAACTGAAATTGAAGTTCGACTTGAGTTAGCTGCCATTACAGAAAATCCTTCTCAATTAATCTGCCTGCCGTTAAACTTAAAGTAACAGATTCTATTTTTTTCAGCCTCGATTCATTCAATTTAAGGACAAAAAAATATGCCTCGACTCATCACTCAAATTTTTGTTTGCGCCTTTGCCTTATTGTGGGCTTCCGGTTGTGTGGTCCGTTCCCACGGAGTCCACCATCCGCCGAGCGGTCCGGTTTATATCGAAAAAGATGTTTATTATGATGACGACCATCACCAGGAAACCGCCAAGCAAATGCATGAAATGGAGCGGGAGGGGCTGAAACATCAACGGAAGATGGAACGCGAGCACCTCAAGCAGGAACAGAAAATTGCCCGCGAGGATATGAAGCACCATAAGAAAATACTTAAAGAAGAAATAAAACATGAAAAGAAAATGCAAAAAATGAAGCGGAAACACCAGAAGAAAATGCAAAAGAAATGGGAAGAAATGGACCGGGAAGAGCAGAAAGACTGGGAAGAAATGCAACGCGACCAATTAAAAGAAGAACAGGAATATTACAAAGAAAAGTACGACGATTAAGCAGGGGAATTCCCCCAGCACCCTTTAAAAGGGGAAACTGTTTAAAAAACCCTCTTCCCTAATGGGGAGAGGGTTTTTAATTCTTGGCCCGGTTGCATCCCGTGTAAAGTTGACAGGTTGAAAATTTGCCCCTGCGGCCAGCAGCCGAAGTAGACCGGTAAGCCGGGTTCTGTTCCTCAAAGAGGCGGCAGTCATCAATCTAGGCCTGCCGTTGCCGGCAGGCTCGAGCGATCAACCCGAAAGCGTCGGGCGGGCCGCCCTCAAGCACTTTCCTATTTGATCTTGCTCCGGATAGGGTTTACCAAGCTATCCCCGTCACCGGGGATACTGGTGGGCTCTTACCCCACCTTTTCACCATTGCCGCCGGAGAAGCGGACTTCTCCGGGTAGGCTGTGTCTTTTCTGTGGCACTTTCCTTAGGGTCACCCCCACTCCGCGTTACGGAGTATCCTGCCCTGTGGAGCCCGGACTTTCCTCTCTCCCGGCCCGAAGGCCGGAACAGCGACTGCCTGGTCTACTTCGGCACCGCCGATTCGGTTTGGGGTTCCGGCTCGGGAATATAATACAGGAACCGGTCGCAGGACTGGCAATGATGCAGCTTTACCCCCATCCGCACTTCCAGAGCCACCTGCGGCTGCAGGTTCTGGAAACATCCCTGACAGGTTTCGCCCTTGATCATCACTACCGCCAGATTCTCGCGCGATTTACAAACTTTGTCGTAATGGGAAACAAATTTCGGGTCGATGTCCTTCGCCAACCCGGCGCGTTGCGATTGCGCCTCGTCCAATTCCTGGCGCGCGCGTGTCTGCTCTGCTTCCTTTTTCTGTTTGTATTGATTGAACTGCTCTTCCTCGCCCTTGAACTCCGTCTCGAGGCCCGGAATTTCCTGCTCCTTCGCGTCCAGCAGTTCCATGACCTCCAGTTCCAGGTCTTCGATTTCGGTGATTTTGGCTTTAATGGTGTCGGTCTCCGCCAGAATGGCAGTGTATTCCTTGTTGGTCTTGACCGTGGGGAGTTTGGTTTTGGTCTTGGCCATGTGGTCGGCCTCGGCCTGGGCGTCCTGCTCCAGCTGGCCCCGCTGTTTTTTGAGGGAATCGATTTCCGCCTGCAGGGCGTTCAGGTTGTCCTTTGTCCCTTCCAGTTCCTTTTGGCCCGCGGCGAGCTGGCCGGGGATGATCTCCAGGGACTTTTTGAGATCATTGACTTCATTGTCTTTTTTCTGGAGTTCGACCAGGGCCTTCAGTTGGATTTTTTCTTTTTCCCGTTTCTCGTCTGCTTCGCTCATATCCCGCCAAAATGGTGTTTTTAAGGGTTTATGAGTCCGAATGTATCACGCCAAACGGGATTTTTGCAAGTTTATATAAGTAAAACCATTTAACGGGATAACAAGAAAAACAGGATGAACAGGAAGGAAAACCGAGATCCTTCGCTATCGCTCAGGATGACAAACAATCTTTAATTGTCATTCTGAGGAGCCAAAAGCGACGAAGAATCTGGGTTTAATCGGTGTTCATCTGTGGTTAATAATTCCTTCAGGCTTTTTTGGGATGGGCGCGGGATTCCCAGTAGACGAGAAACACGCTGGCGATGAAGATCGAGGAATAGGTCCCGATGACCACCCCGATCAGGAGGGCGAACGAAAAGTCGTGGATGATTTCGCCACCGAGGAAAAACAGGGCGGCGACTACCAGCAAGGTGGTGCCGGAGGTCAGCAGGGTCCGGCTGAGGGTCTGGTTGATGCTGGTGTTGATGATGTCGCTCAGCGGTTCTTTACTTTTGCGGCGGGTGTTTTCGCGGATGCGGTCGAAGATAACAATGGTGTCGTTCAACGAATAACCGATGATGGTGAGAAACGCCGCCACCAGCACCAGAGTGAACTCCTTATCCAGCACCGAAAACGCGCCCATGGTAATTAGGACGTCGTGCATAAGAGCGATGATGGCGGCGATGGCGTACTGGAACTCAAACCGCCATGAAATATAAATGACGATCCCAATGATGGCGTAGACCATCGAAAGCAGAGCTTTCTGCCGGAGATCCTTGCCCACCTTGGGTCCCACCATCTCGACTCGTTCGACGGTGATCCCGGCGAACCCCCTGGTTTGCTCCAGCGACTCCTTGATGCGCGCCCCCATCTCCTCGAGCTTGCCTTCGGACCGTTCCACGCGGATCAGAATGGTGTCGGGGGAACCAAACTCCTGGATGGTGCTGTCGGCCAGCCCGATTTCCTTGAGGCCGGAACGGATCGACTCGATCGCCGGTGGACTTTCGAATTTCAATTGCACCAGGGTCCCGCCCGCAAAATCGATGCCGTACTTGAGTCCGCCGTGCATGAAGACGGACACCACCCCGGCCAGGATCAACAGAACGGAGACCATGAGGGCCGGCTTGAACATGCCCATGAAATCGATGTGCGTCGGCTTTTTGATCAGTTCCATCAGGATTCCGTTTTAAATACTCAAGCGTTCAATTTTTCTGCGGCTCATCACCGTGTCAAACGTTGCGTGGCTGACAAACACCGCCGTGAACATGCTGGCGGCGATACCGATACATAATGTAATGGCGAATCCCTTGATCGGCCCGGTACCGAACTGGAACAGCACGATCGCCGCAATAAAGGTGGTGACATTGGCGTCGACGATGGTGCGGAAGGCTTTCGCAAATCCCGCCTCGATGGCGGCGCGCACGGTTTTGCCCAGACGGATTTCCTCGCGGATGCGCTCGAACACCAGCACGTTGGCATCGATTGCCATGCCCACCGTCAGGATGATCCCGGCGATACCCGGAAGAGTCAGCGACGCGCCGAAATACGCCAGCGCCCCCATCAGGATGACCAGGTTGAGCATCAGGGCACCCACGGCCACCACCCCCGCCAGCCGGTAATAGATGACGATGAACACCACCACCGCCAGCATGCCGATGGCGATGGAATTGACCCCCGCCTCGACCGAGTCGCGTCCGAGCGACGGACCCACACTGCGGTTCTCCAGAATGGTGACGGGCGCGGGAAGCGCACCGGCTCTCAGGGCGATAGCGAGGTCCTTCGCTTCGTTGGTGGTGAAGCCTCCGGTGATCTGGGCCCGCCCGCCGGCGATCTTTTCCCGGATGACCGGCGCGGAATAGATGTGGTCGTCCAGAACGATGGCCATCCGCTTGCCGACATTGGCGCTGGTCAACTCGAAAAAGGTCATCCCCCCCAGACTGTTGAACTCGATGGCGACGTACGGTTCGTTGTATTGGGAATCGAACCGCACCTCGGCGCCGGTGAGCTCGAGCGCACCGACACGGAAACGACCATCGACC
>CAYPKH010000216.1:0-4039 GCA_964411245.1 uncultured Nitrospina sp. | reverse complement strand
TTACAGGCCCTGGAAGAAGAGATGGCCCGTTCCCTTTCTGATTTAAAGGTCGACGTTTTCGGGCCGCCGTATTTCATCATTTATCAAATCCGGCATCACGACCGGGCCGAGGTCTCGGCCAGCTTTGGGGCCCTGATTCATTCCGAGACCCACCAGGCCCGCACTTTGTTTGTGGATGTGAAAGTGGGCGATCCCCAATTTGACAGTTCCTTTCCGCAAAGCCACCGCTATTCCGTGGAACAGTTCATCCCAATGGACAATGATCTGGATTCCCTCAAGCGGGCTTTGTGGTATGAAACCGATTTGCGTTACAAGCAGGCCATTGTCAGCTTTCTCAGGAAAAAAGGCCGCTTCATCAGCGGAGTGGAAAGTCATGATCTCCCCGATTTTTCCAAAGGGAAATCGGTCCGGAAGCAAATCGATCCGATTCCTGAATGGAAGCTTGACATGCCGGGATGGGAGCAGTTGGCCCGGCAGATATCCGATTTATTCAAGGTGGCCCCCGAGATCGAAAAATCACGGGTCAAGATTTTCTCCGATCGGGTGATCCGTTATTACTACGACTCGGATGGGAACAAGATTCGCGACGCTCATCTGAAATATGGATTGAACATTGAGGCTTGGACTAAAACCGAAGAGGGGACTCAACTACACGATCAGAAAACCCTTTATTTCGGAAAGCCCGATCAGTTCCCCTCACGGGCGGAACTGACCCGGGCCACCCTCGAATTGATCGCTTCCCTGAAGGAGCTCAAAGCCGCCCCTCCCATGGACCCCTACGTGGGTCCAGCTATATTCAGTCCGGATGCAACGGCGGTGCTGTTCCATGAAGCCATCGGGCACCGGCTGGAAGGGGACCGCCTGCGAAGGGACAAGGACGGCAAAACCTTCCTGAAAAAAATCGGCCAGCGTATTCTTCCGGAATTCGTTACGGTGGTGGACAACCCGGCTTTGGAGAGCTATAACGGAACGCCTTTGATCGGGCATTACCATACCGACGATCAGGGCCAGCAAAGCCGCGAGGTGGTTTTAATCGACCGCGGGGTGTTAAAAAGTTTTCTGCTTTCCCGAACGCCGGTTCTGGGGTTCAACCGGACCAACGGTCATGCCCGAAGCGACGGCGCCCACGCGCCCATGTCCCGTATGAGTAATTTTATCGTGAAATCCGACCTCACCCTGGATGCGGAATCGTTGAAGCAAAGGCTGATTGCGGAGGTCAAAAAGCAGAACAAACCCTACGGTTTGTTCGTCAAGAAAATTGTAGGCGGGGAAACCCAGACGGATAACCGCCAATTCCAGGTGTTCAAGGGAAAGCCTCTGTATTTGTACAAGGTGTTTCCGGATGGCAGGGAAGAGCTGGTCCGGGGAGTGGATTTTGTCGGGACCCCGCTTTCTATAATCAGCAAGATTCTGGTGACAGGCGACGATCCTACGGCCATCAACGGGTTTTGCACGGCGGAGTCGGGCGTCCTGCCGGTGGCCAGTATCACTCCCAGTGTCCTGTTGAGCGAAGTCGAATTGCAAGCCTCCCATCAGCCGCGGGTTCGACGTCCTATTTTGACCCCGCCGAAGGTGGTTTCCGCCCCATAGGCCACCCTCTCTACCCGCGGTTTGAAACCTTCGACCCTTTTTTTCCATGAAAATCCGGTCTACCCCAACCCAGCTAAAATACCCTTTGTTTCGGTTAAAAACCCATAGGGTTAATAAAGTTGGAATAGACCGGACTATTGTCCCTGTTTTTTATTTGCAGTAAATCTTGAGTTTCGATTCGCCCAAAGTGGAATTCACGATGCGTGCTTCGTCAACCCAGTTGCCCTGACTGGCGCCGGTGGCGAAAATGGATCGGTCCTGCAGTTTGTAACCCAGCTTGCCTCCGGAAGGAATCCTGTTGATATCATAGTTGTCCCCGTTTCCCCGGATGATCAGGACTTCGGCCATTTCCTGACCGATGTTTTCGACTTGGAAATCCTTGTTGCAGTAGGTGGTGGTGCCCGGATCTAAAACCGCTTGGTTGCCCTCCATGGTTACGACGAACCACGGGTCCACCGTAATTTCCTCAGCCCACACCGGGACGGCCCATAAAACAACCGCCATCAGGACTGTCAGCCCCACTAAGGTTAAATTTCTTCCTTTCA
Organism: uncultured Nitrospina sp.; assembly: GCA_964411245.1. GTDB lineage: Bacteria > Nitrospinota > Nitrospinia > Nitrospinales > Nitrospinaceae > SZUA-226. The sequence goes on along the minus strand of CAYPKH010000216.1, from coordinate 1,904 downwards.
TTGGTTTTCTCCTTTGCATTGGATTGATAGGTGAAATGCGGGAAGTGTGGCGGGAAAGTCCCCGCCAAAAGCCTGATTCTTCCCTCCTCTGTATTACTTCATTTAATACAAACTTGATGCCAAACACGCCGGATCAATACTTGATTGTTTTTAAATCGGTTAGCGGGTTATTGCGAAGGAGGGTGTCTCCCCAAGCCGGCCAAAATCCGCCGGTTTTTCCGGAGGGCCGTGTAAGGCGCTAAAACCTTTGGAAAAATTTAGTGGCGAAAATCCACCGGGCGGCAAATATTAATCCATAAGTTCTCTCAACCGCCTCCCTGATAGAAGGAGTCAGCTTTTTTCAAGTGCAAAAAAAGTATTTGAAGTTCCCGCCATGAAATACGACCTTGAATATGTTCTGGACAGTGCGTTAGACGGTGTTTTTATTGTTGCCAGCGACCACCGCTTGGTGCTTTTTAACCGGGCCTGCGAGGAGCTGTACGGTATCTCCCGCCAGGATGTGGTGGAAAAAGCCTGCTGGAAGCTCTCCGGCTTCCATCAATCCTGGGAGGCTATTTCCAAAAAGGGCGGCAAGATTCCATATGGCGAGTTGGGCGCCAAAAAGGAACGCATGGTGTTGACTCATAACAAGGGTAAGCGGGTGTGGGTGGAGACGATTTATACCCCCATCTTTGACAAGGAAAACGGGGAAATCGCCTATGTGATGGGGGTGATCAAAGACCTCACCGAACTCAAGCGGGTGGAAGACGAAAAGGAACGGCTTCAGAAAGAGTTGGGCAATATCCGGCGCGAGCTGGAGTCCAAATACGATTTTTCAGCCATCGTGGGAACCTCCTCGCAAATTCTGCACGCGCTGAAACTGGCCGCCCAGGTGGCGCCGCAGAACACCACGGTGATGCTGGTGGGAGAAAGCGGTACCGGCAAGGAGCTGCTGGCCAAGGCCATCCATTACAACAGTTCTCGCGCGTCCCGGCCGTTCGTGGCGCTCAATTGTTCGGCGTTTCCCGACACCCTGATCGAAAGCGAACTCTTCGGCTATGAGAAAGGCGCGTTTACCGGGGCCCATAAATCCAAACCGGGGAAAATCGCTTTGGCTTCGGGCGGCACCTTGTTTCTCGACGAGGTCACCTCGATGAGTGCTCCCACCCAGGCCAAAATTTTACGCGTGATCCAGGAGCGGGAATATGAACCTCTGGGGGCGGTTCGGTCAACCCTCGCGGATATCCGCATCATCGCCGCCACCAACAAGAATCTGACACCTCTTGTCAGGGAAGGCTCTTTCCGGGAGGATCTCTATTACCGGTTGTTTGTCTATCCCATCACTCTGCCTCCGCTTCGGGAACGAATCGGCGACCTTCCGGCGCTGGTCGAAAGCATTTTGAAAAAATTCCATCACGAAATGGGTAAACGCATTCATGAAATTTCCACCGAAGCCCTGGAGGTGTTGACGGGATATCATTGGCCGGGTAATGTACGCGAACTTCAAAACGTGATGGAACGTTTGGTGATTCTTTCCAAAGGGGACCGGATCGAGGTGGCGGACCTGCCGAAATATCTGGTGGACTCGGCGGGCGCGAAACCCCGGTCTTCGGGAATTCCGGATGAGCGGTTCGATCGAATTTCGCTGGAAAATTCGGTCCACGATTTCGAACGCAACCTGATTCTCAAGGCGCTTCAAAAGTGCGGCAACAACAAAACCCGGGCGGCTCGCCTGTTGGGTCTTACCCGTTCCACGTTCCGCTATAAGCTGTCTAAAATTTCTCCGGATTATTCTCTGGAGCCCGACCGCAGGGTGCAATCAGGATGACGGTACATTAGAAGCCGCCGGGGCGAAGGATCCTCTTTATGGTAGAAGGGAAGGGGTTGTGAAGCAGGCCGGCGCTTTGATGGACGCCTATAAAAAG
>CAYPKH010000215.1:0-4039 GCA_964411245.1 uncultured Nitrospina sp. | reverse complement strand
CGGAAGAATTAATCCAACACTCCGGGTCCATGGCAAGCCTGCCGGAAGTATTCTATAAAGTGAATGAAGCCGTTGAGGATCCCGAGTGTTCGTTCGCCGAGATTGCCCATATCATCGGCCAGGATTCCGCTTTGTCCGCCCGCCTTTTAAAAGTCGTCAACAGCCCTTTTTATGGATTCGATCAGAAAATTGAGACCATCACCCACGCGATAACCATCATCGGAATGGCCCAGCTGAGGGATCTTGTTTTAGCTACTATTGTTCTGAATAAATTCAGAGGGTTGTCCAGCCAAGAGATGGATATGAAGGGATTTTGGTTGCATAACATCGCCTGTGGATTGATGGCGCGCATCTTGGCGATCTTCTGTCACGAAAAAGGGGTGGAGCGTTATTACGTGCTGGGGCTGATTCATGATATCGGGCGATTGCTCATGTGCCTTGCGATCCCTGAGGGAATGAACAAGGCCCTTCAAAAAGTTAAACTGGAGGAAAGGCTTTTGCATGAGGTTGAAAAGGAAATGTTTGGATTTGATCACTCGAAGGTCGGATGTGTATTGATCCAATCCTGGAAGCTTCCGGACATGTTTCAATCGGCGGTTCAACATTGTCACGATTCGATGTTTGATGCTGATTTACCGGTGGAAACGGCTATTCTTCATATCTCTGATATTGTCGTTCATGCTCTCGAATTCGGAACCACCGGCGAACATTTTGTTCCGCCACTGAATCCAATAGCCTGGAATAAAATTGAATTGTCCTCGAGTATGATTCCGCTGATGATCAATCAATTGGACCGGGAAATGGAAGAGGCTTTGAAGATTTTTAATTAAGGTGAAGAAACATGGTTGAAAAGTTCCAATTTAAGAACACGGAGCAAAAAAAGACCGCCCGCATCGAATATCTGGAAAATCTTGCGAAATGGCATCTGTACAGTCTTGAATTGCTGGCGTCTCTGGGTGAGTTGCATCACTCGGCGAGTCAGAACGGCGGTCTCGATAAAATCTTTCAAATTGCCAACGAACATTTGCTGAAAATCATTGAATTTGATGCGGTGGCCTTTTACCTGGTCGATGAGCCGGATGCGGATTTTATCCTTAAATATGTCAGCCCCGAGGATACCAGGCAAAACCTTCAAAAAGAAGTGGAGCGCCGGATTGATGACGGGTCCTTTGCGTGGGCGGTGAATCAGAATCGGCCGGTTGTGGTTAAATCCACCGATGGGAATCAAAATTTAATCCTGCATGTTTTATCGACCAAGCGGAGAGTCCGTGGAATGTTTGCGGGCCTGATTAAAGTCGCCGAACCCCGTTTGGAAGAAACGATACAGTACACGCTTTCCATCATTTTGCAGAACACCGCCAATGCCTTGGAAAGCATGGCCCTTTATAATCTCTTTCAAGAGACCAATTCCCACCTCGAAAGCAAGATTCGTGAGCGTACCACGGATCTCGAGGATCATATGGTGAAAATGAAGGAGGAGATCGCTTACAGGAAACTTGCGGAAGAATCGCTTTGGGTGGCGCGCCAGGAAGTGGAAGCCGCTTTGAAGGCCAAAACCGACCTTCTCACTCAATTCAGCTATGAATTGAAAACTCCCATTAATTCCATTCTGGATTATGGAAAGATGATTCGATCCGAGATAGAAAAATCGGGGCGTCCTCGTTTGGTCGAAAGTTTTGAGAACATGCAAACTACCGGAAGACACCTATTGAAACTGATCGAAGGAATGCAGATTTCCGCACAAAACAACTGGCAGCCCCTGGGCCCGCAACCGCAGACGTTTAAGGTATCGGAAGTTCTTAAAGGCATATTGGCCACGTTGTTTCCCATTGCCCGAAAAAATAACAATGAAATGGAATTGAAACAGGATCCGAAGCTGGTATTGATGGTTTCCGATGAATCACGGGTGAGGCAGATTTTGTTGAATATCATTGGAAATGCCTGCAAATTTACGGAAAACGGGAAAATCCTGATTGAAGGCCTGGTTGAGAATGTGGCCGGCGAGGAATGGATTTGTTTCAGAATATCGGACACCGGGGCCGGAATGGAACCAGAGAAAATCCGAAACTTGTTTCAAGAGGGAAAGGCGATTCAACCTCAGTCCACCCCATTTAATGGAACCGGAATGGGGCTTCCTTTCAGTAAACGCCTGTGCGCTATGCTGGGCGGAAACATTCAGGTGAAAAGTGCGGTGAATAAAGGATCGGTATTTACGGTTCGCCTTCCAAGGGATATACAAAGCTTCATCGCCAGCCAAAGGAGGAACCCGATCAAGCCCGAGTTCAAGACATCGCCATCGTCCCATCAGGTATTAGCGGGTTTCATTGAAGAGAAGGATCCTTCTTTAAAGGTTTCAAGTCCGGCAGATGGTGATGCGGATGAGTCGTTAAAAAAGAAAGAAATATGTGTGGTGGATGAAAACCGTGACAACAGTAACATCCTTTGCCAAATCTTGAAAGGGGAAGGCTGGTCGGCCCGACCCCTGGAATTATCAAGATCGACCCTGGAAAAACTGGATAGTGACATTCCCGATTTGATTATCATCTGTCTGGGTGTTGCAGGAGACCAGGGCCTAAAACTGATTGCCGGACTGGGGAAACGAGAGACTATGAAATCCATTCCTTTGTTGATCTTTTCGGCCAGAGAATTGAGAGGGGATGAAAAAAGCATCCTTCAGGGGCGAGTACAGGGAATGATGCATAAGGGAAATTGCACCCGACAGGAATTGATTGATCAAATTAAAAGTCTGTTAAAAAACCCATCTCCTAAATAAGTTTTATTTTCAGTCTAGAAAAATTCTGAAGAGTTATTTGGATAACCGGTTGTTTGCAAACTAATACAGTAAAAACGATAAATTGGATACAACTCAAGTAAAAAAAAAGCACAAGATTCTGGTGGTTGATGATGAGAAAAAAGTTCTGATTGTCGCCCGCAAAATTCTACGGTCCGCCGGATACGATGTGGAAGTCTGCTTGGGTCCTGAAGAGGCGGCTGAAATTGTGGCCAACCGGGGCCCCGTGGCCGTTTTATTTACCGATGACCGGATGCCCGGCATGCGCGGCACCGAATTGTTGGAACAGGTCAAGCACCTTTCGCCTTCTACCGTGCGGGTGTTGACCACCGCTTATTACGACCAGCAGCTTATCGAGGCCATCGTCAACAAGGGCGAAGCCTTTCGCTTTGTTAAAAAACCGATCGATTTCAACAAGGTTCTCAAGATCATTCGGGAATCTGTGGAACAATATGAAATCAATAAAAAATCGGAGGATTTCCAGGATTCCATAAAAAACCTGACCCAAACGAATCAGAAACTGACCCAGGAGTCGGAAGGGCTGACCCAAAGTATTCGTAGCCTGAAAAAAAAGATCGCCTTGGTTACGGTCGCGGCTTTGTTGATCTTCGGCGCCGCCGTGGGGTTTAGCCTTTTCAGCGAGTTTCAACGCCAGGAACGCCTCAAGGAAACCAGCATCACTCTCGGGGATTGGATTATCTATGATAATGATACCGCCTTGGATTCGGTGAACCGCCGGATGTGGATGACCCAGGATTTCCGGATCATCGAACGAAGGTATCCCGCCCGCTGGGAAGAGGCCCGGGACTGGGCTCAATTGATGAATGCCAAACGTTTTGGGGGTTACCGTGACTGGCGGGTGCCGACCATCGAAGAGTATAAGATGACCTTCGATTCCGATTTGACGCGGTTGGCTTTCGATAAAAACAAGGATTACCCCGTCGGTTATCCCAAGGCTTTTCAGGATGGCGGGGGATACGGGTTTTGGTCGATCGAGGAAGTGAGCGACGATTCGGCAAAATATTTCTTCTTTGCCGGAGGTTACGATAAAACCGAATTCAAGGAATACCATAGCCCGACCATGAGCGTTCGCCTCGTTCGAACCGTCAAGTAAGCTTCTCGTTGGGTTTAAGGTGCTGGCGAATTAAGTACGTCAGATGTTCTCCTTCCACCATTTCCTTGACCCTGGCAACCGCCTCGGGTCTAAAATCTTTTTTCAGGAACAGCTTTCCATTCGCCTCCACGGGT
>CAYPKH010000214.1:0-4048 GCA_964411245.1 uncultured Nitrospina sp. | reverse complement strand
GGGAAGAAACAGTGCCCGCGGGTCATGAATAAAAATTTTTAAAATGAAGAAAGGCCTCGAAATTTGAAGGGTCATTTCAATAATAGAATGCATCATCCGGGAGCGTTGCTGGCGATGCTCTGGCTTTTGGGGTGCCTGGGGTTCAGCTCTTCGATCGCCTTCGCCGCCCCGCAGGCGCCGGAAGGGATGGTGTGGATACCGGCCGGAGAATTTGTCATGGGGATGGCCGGGTCGAGCAACAAGACGCCACATACGGTGTACCTGGACGGGTTTTTCATCGACCAGTTTGAAGTGGTGCAGAAAGATTATGAACGCCTCCGCGGTGCCAACCCCTCAAAGTTTGTGGAAGAGATGAATCCCGTCGATCAGGTGAACTGGTCCGAGGCGCGGGGGTATTGCGCCAAAGCGGGGAAGCGGCTTCCCACCGAGGCCGAATGGGAAAAGGCCGCCCGCGGCGGCATTCAAACCCGGTACTTTTGGGGCGAAGACATGAACCTGGAGTACGCCTGGTTCGATGACAATGCCGAAGAGCATACCCATTCGGTCGGCACCCGCAAGCCGAACGCGTACGGCGTCTACGATACCTCGGGCAATGTCTGGGAATGGGTGGCGGACTGGTATGAGAAGGAATACTATCAGCGAAGCCCCGCAAAAAATCCCAAAGGCCCGGGCCAAGGCAGCGAAAAAGCCCTGCGCGGCGGTTCCTGGTATTCCAGCGACCGTCACCTGACTCCCGCCACGCGCTACTGGTCGGACCCTTATGTACGCAATTCCAACTTCGGTTTTCGTTGCGCCAAAGACGGCCCCGCAAGATAGCTCGCCTGCACCCATCTATTGAGCCAAAGGTTCCGCCAGCGGCGTTTCTTCTTCCGGCGAGAGGAGCCGGGCGATGCGGGTGTGGCCCGCCATTTCCGCGCTTTTGTAAGCGGTCCACCCGTCACGGGTGATGACCTGCAGGTCCGCTCCCTTATCGATCAGCAATTCCACAATTTTCAGGTTGCCTTCGAAAGCGGCGCCCATCAATGCAGTCCATTCCCTGCGGGTACGGGCGTTGACATCGGCTCCCTTTTCAAGTAGCAGGCGGACGATTTCTATATTGTTGCCGAATGCGGCGCTGATCAAGGGCGTCATGCCATGCGCGTCCGCCTCGTTGACGTCGGTTCCCTTTGTCAGAAACAGGTGGACGATCTCCAGGTTGCCGCCGAAGGCGGCGCTGTTGAGGGGGGTGAATCCCTTTTCAATTTTGATTTTGGCGCCGTGTTTCAGGAGCAGTCGGACCATTTTCAGATGGCCTTTTCCGGCGGCACTGTTGAGCGGAGTGATCCCCTGCCGATCCGGGATATTGGGGTCGGCCCCCTTCGCCAGCAGAAGGCGCACCAGGGGCAGGTGACCCAGGCGGGCGGCGTCGTTCAGCGCGGTCCTGCGGTTCCGGTTTTGAGCATCCAGGTCGGGTTTCAACGCTAGCAGGGCTTGGACGGTTTCCAGGTCGCCGCGGGCCACCGCCGCCATCAATGCGGTGTTGCCCTCGCGGTCTTTGCGCCGGACGTCCGCCTTCCTTTCCACAAGCAGGTGGACGGTGGCGTCGGGGCCGCGACGCAGAGCTTCGATCAATGCGGTACGGCCGTATTTGTCCTGGATGTTGATGTTGGCCTCGGCATCGAGAAGCATTTGAACGATGTCCGTGTTGTTTCCGGAGGCGGCATCGATCAATAATCGCAGCCCGTCATTTTGGATGAGGTTGATCCGAGCTTTATTTGCAACCAGGATGCGAACCGTGTCTGAATTTTCCCGAAGAGTTGCCAGCCAGAGCGCCGAATAGCCGTTGCGATCGCGCCGGTTGACGTTGGCTCCGTGTTCGATCAAGCGTTCGACGATGTCGGAATGGTTGCCGGTGGCGGCCCACATCAGGGCGGTGAATCCCGCCTTGTCGCGTGCGTTGATTTTGGGCTTGTGGCTTAGAATCAAATCCACCGCTTCCAGATTGCCGCCGGCCACGGCGCTCATCAGCGGAGTGCGGCCTTCAGGATCGGCCGCGTGTGGGCTCGCTCCCAAATCCACCAATTGCCGCACCAGATGGAAATCACCGAGCAGAGCCGCTTCCATCAGGGCGGTGAACCCTTCGCGGGTTTTGGCTTTAGGATCCGCGCCCCGGTTGAGAAGAAACGCCGCCAGGTCGGTATGCTCTTCTCCCAGGGCCGCCATCAGCCCTTGGTCGAGGGCCGCCTGCCGATCCATAAGGCCGTTCTCGAGCATTAAAATGATTTTATGGGATTGACCCTGACGGGCCGCTTGGATAAAGGCTTCGACCTGTTTTTGCTTTTCGATGCGGGAAGGGTAGGAGCCGGGATCGTCGGGCGAACTGCAGGACCATACCAACAGCAGGGCCGCACAACCGAGCGCCCCAAACCTGACCCATGCAAATGCCATCCCCTGCTCCTGGCGGTGAACGGTGCGGGCCTGGCCGGCCCTGGAATCATGTTTATACCCTCAATAGCGAATGGATTCAACCGGTACTGTAAGGAGAAGGAATAATAAAATGCGGTACCGGAGAAAGTCCGGTACCGCCGTTGTGAACAATGAGAAGGTTTTTATTTGCCGGTCAGTTCAAAATCCAACTGAACGTTCTGGCCGGCCGGAATCGTGACGTCCCGGGTCACTTCGCCGACATAAGGATGCCAGGCGGTGATCCGGTAGGTCCCGGCGGGAATCTGATCAATCTTAAACGTCCCATCCTTGGCTGTGATGGTGTAGTAGGGATTCCAGACGATCCGCGCATCCGCTTCCATGAAATTGTGCTGATCGCACTGCAGGAAGAAATGCTTGTCCTTTTTCATTTTAAGCCGCTTCAGGTTTCGGGTGACGTCGGCTACGTCGCCTTTATTGGGGAGCGGTTTGTTGAACAGGGTCTTGACGCTGGCTCCGACCTTGGAATATCCGTGCGGATTGTGAAGAATATCCGGATCGTGGTTTTCAATTTGCACCAGACCTTCCTTCATTCCTTTCGGAGGTTTGCGCACCACTGTGACCTTGGGAAAAATGTCGCAGTTTTTGAAGTCAAAGCGGGTGGCTTCGGCCGGCCAGTCTTTTCCCTGAGTGATGTTTTCAATCATCACCACGGTGTCTTTCAACTTGCCGCCGGTCACCACCACTTTGGTGCGGAGGCGAATGCCGCCTTCCAGGGTATCCGGATGCTGAACGCAGAATTCCGCGTTCTTGCTCTTGTTCAGGTCCTCACGAATCGGATCGGGAACCTTGCCTTTGAAAGAAACCGAACCGGCGAGGCTGACACCGTTGGTTACGGGAGACACTTGATAAGCGTTCTTTTTGGCAAAACCCTCCTGTGCGAACCACAGGGTTAAACAGATCATGAGTCCAGCTGCTTTGGCGGTTGCTTTCATGGTTCTCACCTCCTCGAAGTTGAGAGAGATATTCAAGTTTTATCGTTTAACAAATTCGGTATCGATGTATTTCACAACATTCCAGATTTGCTTGTCGCTCAGCGTCTTGCCATGGGCCAGCATCCCGGTTCCCTTGGACCCGTTTTTGATGATCCAGAACATCTGACCGGGAGAAACGCGCTTCATGGTGCCGGCGCAGGTGAAATTCCGGGGACGCGGGTTCAACGCCATCCCCAGTTTGCCGTTGCCTTCACCGGTTGGGCCGTGACACATTTTGCAGGCCATCGGCTTGGCGCTTTTCTGAAAGGTTTTCTTGCCTGCTTCCGCATCCGCGGCGGCCGGAATAGAGGCCTTGGTCCGAGAAGCCGGAGCCGATTTCGTTTTTCGCGGCTGGGGGCAGGGGCCGCTTTTGGAGGCGCCTCCCGCTTCCAGGGTCTGGGTATGGTATTTGAGCGTCATGCCACCGCCCGCCAGGGCTCCGGCGGCGAAACCCAGTCCCGCCAGCGAGATAACCGACATAAAAACAACCCGTTTCATATTCCATCCTCGGTATTGGTTGTGTTTTGGGAAGAACATGGAGGTTTCCTTTCTATAATAAAGAGGGCCGATTTTTGTTTTTTACATTGACAATATATGTTATCCTGATTCCA
>CAYPKH010000213.1:0-4049 GCA_964411245.1 uncultured Nitrospina sp. | reverse complement strand
TGCTCATTGCGGACGGACGGAGCGCCGTGGACACCTTGTTCGGAGACGACCGTATCGCGGGCATTGTCGTCGGGACGGGAATGGAATTCTGCGAAATGAAATACGTGCCCATCACCGCAGACGTCAACGTCGGCGACCAGATTCTTTCGTCCGGCCTGGGAGGTATTTACCCCAAGGGCCTGGTGGTGGGAATCGTAATCACTATCACCAAGGCGACCCAGGGGCTGTTCCAGGAAATCACCATCGCTCCCAGCGCTGACTTCGGCCGGCTGGAGGAAGTGCTGGTGCTATTGTCCTGAAATAATGTGCAATCATGATAATTCTCATTTTCATCATCGTCTTCATTCTGCTGTTTGCTCTGCAGACCAGCCTGTTGAGTCATTTCTCCGTGGGAGGGGTCACTCTGGACCTGGCGTTGATTCTGTCCGTGTATTGCGGCGTATTGCTCCGGGGGGACCGCGGCATCTGGGTGGGGTTTTCCATCGGCCTGGTACAGGATTGCCTGTCCGGCAGCCTGCTGGGGGTCAATACGCTTTCCAAAAGCATCATCGGGTTTACCTTTTCCCGGCTGAAGGACAAGCTGATGGTGGAAGGATTCGTTCCCATCTCCGTCATATTGCTCGCCGCCTCTTTTTTCGACGGCCTGGTGTATTATCTGGCTCTGACCACACTTCTCAAAGCCCAGATTCCTTTCAGTTTCCTGTTCAACACGCTACCGGTGTACGCCATGGTCAACGCGCTGGTCGGGCCCATTTTGTTTTTCTTTCTCAACTGGAGCGCCAAACGCATTCTGCGTAAATTTCCACTGCTGGAGGGCACTTCGTAGTGGGCACGCATCTATACTCACCCGATTTTTCAGAAGGCGTGCGGAAGAAAATAATCCTGTTCGCCATCCTGGTGATCTTCTTTTTTCTCGTCCTGTGGTTGCGCGTCTGGTATCTGCAGGTGTTGAAGGGAACCGACTTCCTGGGATTGTCGGAAAACAACCGGGTGCGGCTGGTGTCTTTGCCTTCCTACCGCGGCGAAATCACCGACCGGAACGGTGTGACGCTGGTTTCCATCCGTCCGTCCTTCAACCTGTACATCACCCCGGAAGACGTGCAGGACCTGGGCGTGACCCTGAACACCTTAAAAGAAAAAATCGATTTTGATATCTCCAAGGTTAAGGACGATATCCGGCAATCCCAACCGTTCTCGGACGTGCTGATTAAGGCCGACATCCAGCGGGGTCAGGTGGCTTTTGTCGAAGAAAACAACCGGATGCTTTCCGGCATTCGTCTCAAAGTGGAACCCCTGCGGAATTATCTTTACAAGGACCTGGCCGCCCACATTATGGGTTATCTGGGAGAAATCAACAAAGACCAGCTGAAGATGGAATCCGGATATCGAATGGGTGACATGGTTGGAAAGGAAGGCATCGAATTTTTGTTCCAAGAGGATATGAAGGGCCGCAAAGGGTACAAGGAAGTCGAAGTGGACGTGGCGGGGAGGGAATTGGCGATTCTGAGAAAGAATCCGCCGCAAAGCGGCAGTCATCTGGTGTTGACTCTGGACATCAGGATTCAAAAAGTGGTGGAGCAATTGATGACCGGAACGAAAAAGAAACCGATCAACGGCTCCGCCGTGGTGATGAAAGTGCAAACCGGGGAAATTCTCGCGATGACCAGCAAGCCTTCGTTCGATCCCAATTTATTCGCCTCCAGGATTTCGGTCCAGCAATGGCGCAAACTGATTTCAAACGATCAGCACCCGTTACAGAATAAAGCGATCGATGGCCAGTATCCCCCCGGGTCGGTTTATAAAATCGTCCTCGCCTACGCGGCTTTGGAGGAACAGGTGGTGACCCCGGAAACCACGGTGTTCTGTCCCGGATACTACCGCCTGGGACGGGGAAGGTACCGGTGCTGGAACCGGGGCGGGCATGGGGTAATGAATTTGCACGATGCTCTGGTGCAGTCCTGCGACGTTTATTTTTATACCGTCGGCCACCGGATGGGCATCGACACTCTGGGCCGTTACGCCAGGATGCTGGGCCTGGGAAATCTGACGCAGATCAATCTGATCGGCGAAAAACCCGGCTTGGTTCCCACCAAGGACTGGAAATTGAAAGCGCGCGGCCAGGCCTGGTTGCCGGGGGAAACCATTTCCGCCTCCATCGGCCAGGGGTTCAATCTGGTCACTCCTATTCAGCAGGCTCGCCTGGTGGCCACGATGGCCAACGGGGGCATGTTGTTGAAACCCTATCTGGTGCGGCAGATTCGGGATAAGGACGGCCGGGTGATCAAGGAGACGTTTCCCACCATCATGCAAAAACTGGACAGCCGTCCCGAAACGCTTCCTCTCATCAGACGGGGGCTGTTGGGAGTGGTCCACGAAAAACGGGGCACTGGGTGGCGGGCCCGTCTGAAAACCATCAAGATCGCCGGGAAAACCGGAACCGTCCAGGTGGTGGGCTTGAAGAAATTCCCAAAGGGTGTGGAGATTCCCTACAAATTCCGCGATCATGCCTGGTTCGTCGCGTTTGCCCCTTACGAGAATCCGGAAATCGCGGTAGCGGTGATTGTCGAGCATGGCGGCCACGGGGGCGCCGTGGCGGCGCCTATCGCCCGCAAGATCATTCAAACGTACCATCAATACTATCCTTTGCCCATTCCCACTGAAGAAATTCCGGAAACCCTGGACCGGGACCTTACCCTGAAAGCCAATTTGATCCCGGAGCGCTGAGAAAACTAAAGATAGAGACCGGATTATGCCGATTGGGTAGACATAGAATATTGTCGAAAATCACAAGGCGGGTTGCGATGAGGGTGGTTACCAAAACCGGACTGCATTTAACCCTGGGCAAAAAAGTCATGGCCACCCTGCGCGGGGAGAAATACCCGGTCGCCCTGCGGGGATGGGTGGAGAATGAATACCTCATTGTCGACTACCCGCAATTCCAAGGCGATTTTGTCAAGATCGCTCCGCTGACCGGGTGCAACCTGAGTTTCACCTCCGACGGTACCTATTTCGATTTTAAAACTCTGGTGCTGTATTCGATCGCCCATCCGGTCCGGCTGATGGTGCTGGAATATCCCAAAAGTTTCACCACCTACCAACTGCGAAAGAACAACCGCCACAAGGCCAACTTCGCCTTCACCTTTTCCCTGGAAGGAGGATCTGCGGAACCGATGTTTACCGGAACCATCCGGGACCTGAGCCTTTCCGGGGCGCTGATCACGCATTCGCAAAAGCTGACCAAAGGAGATTTCATCCATCTCTCCGTCAATCTCGCCTTTGGAGAATTATCCAATCTGAAGGCCCAGGCGCGCAACGTTCGCAGGAATCCCGGCAGTAAACGGGAACCGTTCGTAACCGGTTTGGAATTTGCCAAACCCAACCGCGAGCAGGACCGGATTCTGCGCGAATTCATGGGAACCCGAATGGGAGAACGGCGGCGATCCGACCGCTCCCGGACCCCCAAATAATGCCCAGTTCCTTTTCCCGCAACCGCTTGATTCGATCCCGCAGTTGAGCGGCGCGCTCGAACTCCAGATCCTTGGCGGCGACGTGCATCTGTTTTTCCAGCCGTGCGGCCAAGTCGATCACGTTGCCCTCGGTCAGGTATTCTTCCTCCTCTTCCTCGACGACGGGAACCACCGAAAATTTTTCCAAGTCCACCAGAGAATCCTGAATGGATTTTTGGATGGAGACCGGGGTGATGCTGTGAGCCTCATTGTAGTCCACCTGGATTTTCCGCCGCCGATCGGTTTCGTCGAGCGCGTTCTGCATGCTGGGGGTGACGACATCGGCATACATAATGACCTGCCCGTCGAGGTTGCGGGCCGCACGACCGGAGGACTGAATCAAGGAAGTGCTGGAGCGCAGGAATCCCTCCTTGTCCGCGTCGAGAATACCGATCAGGGACACCTCGGGGATGTCCAGTCCCTCCCGTAACAGGTTGATCCCGACCAGCGCGTCGAATTCGCCCAGCCTGAGCTCCCGGATGATCTGCACGCGTTCGAGGGTCACGATGTCGGAATGCAGGTATTTCACCTTCAAACCCATTT
>CAYPKH010000212.1:0-4057 GCA_964411245.1 uncultured Nitrospina sp. | reverse complement strand
TTGATGAGGGGCCCGACGTCGGTTTTGGCGAGCAGGCCGTCGCCCAGCTTCAGCAACCGGGTGCGCTTGACCAGCAGGTCGGTGAATTTTTTCACGATTTTTTTGTGGGCGATGACGCGGCTGCAGGCGGTGCATCGTTGCCCGGTGGTGCCGAACGCGCCGAAGATGACGCCCTCCACCGCCAGATCGAGGTCGGCGTCGTCCATCACGATAATGGCGTTCTTGCCGCCCATCTCCAGCGAATACTGCTTCATTTTGCGCGCGCAGGTGGAGGCGATCACCGCGCCGGTATCGGTCGATCCGGTGAAGGAGACGAGGCTGACCTTGTCGTGTTCGATCATGGGAGTACCGACTTCGGTGCCGGAGCCGGTGACCAGGTTGAGAACGCCGGGGGGCAGGCCGGCCTGTTCGAAAATTTTGACGAAGTTGACGACCGACAGCGGCGTATCCGTCGCCGGTTTGATGACCACGGTGTTGCCGCAGATCAGCGCGGGAATCAGTTTCCACGAGGGAATGGCGATGGGAAAATTCCACGGCGTGATGGCGGCAACCAGTCCGACGGGCATGCGCACGGACATGCAGAATTTATTTTTGAGTTCGGAGGGAACGGTTTCGCCGAGCAGTCGCCGCCCTTCCCCGGCGGTGTAGTAAGTGAGGTCGATGGCTTCCTGCACGTCGCCGCGGGTTTCGGTGATGACCTTGCCCATTTCGCGGGTCATGTCCCGCGCCAGGGATTCTTTTTCCTTGAGAAGCAGTTCGGCGACTTTAAACAGAATTTCCCCGCGCTTGGGAGCCGGGGTTTCGCGCCATTTCCGTTGCGCGCCTTCGGCGGCGGCGATGGCTTCGTTGACGTCCTTGGCGTTGGATTTCTGGAACCGCCCCACCACTTCGTTGCAGTTGGCGGGGTTTACGTTTTCAAATATTTCTCCGCTGGAAGAGGCCTTCCATTTGCCATTGATGTAGTTTTTGAATAATTTTGCCATGGGACACCTCCGACCCTTCAGGTGTGATGCAAACGGTGATGAATTGAAGACCGGATCAATCATGCCGCCTCCCAATCCAGGAAACCGGTGGGGTTCGATGCCTTTGAAGGCGCGCCGGGGCGCGCTTTCGGGACCGTTGAACGGGATGTCTTCAACGGGAAATGAACTTCACTTCCGAATATAACAAAAGGCGGGGGGAAGTCAAGATTCCGGATTGAATGCGGGGATTCCCTTAAAATCAGGACTTTTGTATAAGTGTGACAAGGGTGGCATGACAATGATTCCCCTCCTTAACCAGGAGACCTTTGGATAAGTATGGTAGTCAGGATAAACCCAGATCCTTCGCTGGCGCTCAGGATGACAAATTGAGTAATAACTGTCATTCTGAGGACCGAAGGGACGAAGAATCTGGGTTTTGAAATCCTAAAGCAAAAATCCCCCGGCTCTTCAGGTTACGCAAAAGTCTTCTTAAAATCAGGCGGTCAGGGCTTTCTCGATATCCGTTTCGGAGACTCGGTCGACGATTTCCACGGTGCCGATATCCTTGACCAGAATGAAGCGGATGTTTTTGTCGTGGACTTTTTTGTCCCGGTACAGGGTTTCGATGTAGTCTGCGGCGGGGAATTCCGGCAAGGCTGAAGGCAGGCCGAACCGCTCCACCTGAGCCGCGATTTTGCTCACCACGTCATCGGAGCAATGGCCCAGTTGGCGGGACAGTCGGGCGGCGTAGACCATGCCGATGGCCACCGCCTCGCCGTGCTTGTAACGGGAGTAACGGGTCAACGCCTCGATGGCGTGCCCGAGGGTGTGGCCGAAGTTCAGGATCATGCGGTAATTGCTTTCCCGTTCGTCCTGTTCCACCACGCGGGCCTTGATGGCGCAAGAGGTTTCAATGATGGTGGCCAGGCAGTCGGCGTCCTGCGCCAGGATTTTCCCGGAGTTCTTCTCCAGGAAGGCGAACAGTTCGGGATCGGCAATGACGCCGTACTTGATGATTTCAGCCATGCCCGCGCGGAATTCATCGGCCGGCAGGGAACTCAGGGTGTCGAGGTCGATCGCCACCAGCCGGGGCTGATAAAAGGCGCCGATCAGGTTTTTCCCCTGGGGATGGTTGACGGCGGTTTTCCCGCCCACACTGCTGTCCACCTGGGACAAGAGTGTGGTGGGAACCTGAATGAAAGCTACCCCTCTCAAAAATGTTGCCGCAACGAATCCGGTGAGATCGCCGATGACTCCGCCCCCCAAAGCCACCAGTAGGGTGTTGCGGTCGTACTGGTTTGCTATCAGGTGATCGTAAACGGTCTGGGCGTCCTGCAGGGTTTTATGGGTTTCGCCCTCCGGGATTTCCACACATTCTACCGCCAGGCCGGCGCTCTGGAGTCCTTCGGACACAGCTTTCCCGTAGAGCGGGTTGATTGCGGGATTCGTGACCACCAACGCCCGGCGGGCCGATTTCAGATGTGAGAGGTGGTCGCCCAAGCGGGGAAGAAGGTTCCGGCCGATCAGGATATCGTAGCTCCTGTCGGCCAGATCGATCCTCAATGTTTTCATTTTTGGGCGAACGATGTTTCACTCCGCACAATGGTCGGAGTCACAAAAATCAGCAATTCAGAAATGTCGTCGGCCTCGGACCGGTTTTTGAACAGATAACCGATAATCGGAATATCGGCAAAGAAAGGGACACTTCTCTGGTTTTCCGAGGTCGCTTTCTGATAAAGGCCCCCCAGCACGGTGGTGGCGCCGTTGGCCACCAGGACTTCCGTACTGGCTTCCTTGGTGACGATGGTCGGGATGCCATTCACCCGATCCCCGAAATCAGCGTTGTTCTGGGTCGCGAGGATTTTCATATAGATGTTCTCATCCGCCGTGATATGGGGCGTCACCTTGAGTTCCAGGTTGGCGTCTATAAACTGCACTTTGGTCCCCTCGTTGGCGGACGACGTCTGCACGGGAATCCGCTGACCGCTCTGGATTTTGGCTTCTTTGTTATCCAGGGTGGTGATTTTGGGATTGGCAATGGTCCGGGATTTCCCCTGACTTTCTAAAGCTTCGATCTGGATGTCCAACATATGGTCCGTATTAAAGGTTGAAAGCAGGATACCGAATTGACCCGTGGGCGTGCCGGCGGTGCCCAAATCCACAACAAACCCGGGATCGCGTCCCCCAGCGTCAATAACATCCTGATCGTCCTGGAATCGGACAAAACGGTCCCCACCGGTTCTAATAATGGCAGGGAATCCGTCGGTTTTACCAAAATCAACTCTTTCCGTAAAGAAGCCCCACTCAATTCCAATTTCCTGAGCATAACCTCTTATCACTTCAATAATTTTGGCTTCGATCATCACCTGTGGGGTTCTCACGTCCAGGGTTTTAATCACCGAGATCATCTCTTCCACCCTCTCCGGGATATCGGTCAAGATGAGGGTATTGGTCCGGATATCGGCGGTGACGCTTCCTCTGGGGCTCTTCAACCCCTGCATGTTCTTGATCATTTCAGCGATATCGGCATAATTGATCCGAATCATCTCCGTGATCAACGGTTCGGCCACCTGCGCCGCCAGCAGAGTTGCGTTGGGAACGATGCGGATGATGTTGCCTGCGCACACCCGTCCCAGGGCGTTGTTTTCCAGGATGATTTCAAACGCCTGGTTCCACGGAACATCGATGAGGCGGATGTTCACATCGCCGCCGACATCCGGAGACAGTACCAGGTTGAACCCGCTGACCTCCGCAATAATGCGGAAGATATTTTTGATATTGGCGTTTTGGAAATCCATCGAGAAGCTGTCTTTGACACCTCCCAACAGGGGCGCACAGGAATCCATCTCCGAGGCATTGCTTATTGCCGGAGCGTCCCGTTCGGCGGCCGGTTCGCTTGGGGCCATCGCCATGGGTTCCGGTTCGGGAGCGGCGTCCGGTTGTTCTTGCGGCGCCTGCGCTTCCTGGACCGGCGCGCTGGTATCTTTCAGCCGAATATCCATCATGTAGGAACTGGGGCGGAGGATTTCGTAAGAGGCGGCTTTATTGAGCCCGATTTCCAAACGCAACACCTTCGCTTCTTCAAAATAGAGAGC
>CAYPKH010000211.1:0-4067 GCA_964411245.1 uncultured Nitrospina sp. | reverse complement strand
AAACGGCTGTATGCCTACGACATCGAGGGCAGCATCGCCCATTGCCGGACCCTGCAGAAATGCAAAATCCTGAAACCCGCCGAAGCCGGAAAAATCATCGCCGGCCTGGGGAAAATCATTAAGGAATTCGATCAGGGAAAATTCAAGGTCAAAGAAAATCTGGAAGATATTCACATGAATATCGAACAGCGGCTGATCGACCTGGTCGGCCCGGTCGGCGGCAAGCTCCATACCGGGCGGAGCCGCAACGACCAGGTGGCGCTCGATATCCGGATGTACCTGCGGGACGCCATCGACGCCATCCAAAAAAGCCTGCACCAGCTGGCCCAAACCGTGCTCACTCAGGCGAAAAAACACGTCGACACCCTCATCCCCGGCTATACCCATCTGCAACGGGCGCAACCGGTGTCGCTGGCGCATCACCTGCTGGCCTATCTGGAAATGTTCGGGCGGGACAGAGAGAGGCTCGCCGACGCTCTCAAACGGGTGAACGTCATGCCGCTGGGATCGGCCGCACTGGCGGGGACCAATTTCCCCATCGACCGCCAATACACCGCCCAACTGCTGGGCTTCCCGGCGGTGACGCACAACAGCATCGATGCGGTCAGCGACCGGGATTTCATCATCGAGTTCTGCGCCGCCGCGTCGGTCCTCATGATGCACCTCAGCCGGTTCTGCGAGGAGATCGTCCTCTGGTCGACCAGCGAGTTCGCGTTCATGGAGCTGTCCGACGCGTACACCACCGGGAGCAGTATCATGCCGCAGAAAAAAAATCCCGATGCCGCCGAACTCATCCGGGGCAAGACCGGCAGGATTTACGGCAACCTAATGGGCCTGCTCACCATGATGAAAGGCCAACCGCTGGCCTACAACAAGGATTTGCAGGAGGACAAGGAACCCCTGTTCGATACGGTGGATACCGTGCAGACGTCGCTTGTGGTGTTCAGCGGCATGCTCAAAACCGCGCGTTTCAAAAAAATCAAACCGGAACAGTTGGCCGCCAGCGGTTTCCTGACCGCCACCGATCTGGCGGACTATCTGGTTCTGCAGGGGGTGCCGTTCCGTGACGCGCACGAGATCACCGGCAAAACCGTCGCCCTCTGCCTCGATACCGGGAAAACCCTCGAGCAGTTGACGCTGAAAGAGCTTCAAAAATTTTCAAAGAAGATCAAAAAGGACGTGTTCAACACTCTGTCCGTCGAGCAGTCGGTGAAGCGGAAAAACGTTTATGGCGGCACCGCTCCCAACCGGGTCAAAGAGCAGATCGCGCGGCAGAGCAAAATCTGGAAATGAGGAAAATTATGAAATCCTCCTGGCTTCCCCTCATTATTATTCTGTTGTTGTCCCTCGGTCTGGCCGATTGCGGCAAGAAGGGACCGCCTGTGCCTCCCGACGAGCCGCAGGAGGAATCCCCCTCCCCCGCCCAACCGTGAAGAACGCGGCACCCGCCGCTAACCGGCGAAGCGCCGGATCGAGCAACTACGAAATAGGGAACAGGTTATCAACCACCCCTAGCCCCCTCCTTAAAAAGGAGGGGGACTCAAATTTCCTCCCCTTCCAAAGGGGAGGCTGGGTGGGGTTGATATCCCTTCCCTGGTCCCTGCTCCATGTTCCGGGTTTGTCTGTGCTTAGCGGTCTCGCCCTTACTCCTTTAAATTCAATCATATAAGCCAATTTTTTGAGGGACAAGCGTCCCGGTTTATGGTATAAATCTAAAGTCCTGTATAACTTATTGAATTTATGAGCGATACGGGAATAAAAGGTTTCAATATTTCTTTAGAGAAAACCCAGATTCTTCGTCGGCTTTTCCTCCTCAGAATGACAGAGATATCCAATTTGTCATCCTGAGTGTCAGCGAAGGATCTAGGTTTTATAAAACCTTAAATTTTAACAGGTTAAGGACTTTCCGCCATGAACAACGATCAAATCGCCCTTTATCTGAACGACCATCCTGAATTTTTCAACCAGTACCCGGAACTGCTGGCCCGGATTCAAGCCATCGCCCCGGAGGACCTGCCGCTCCCACCGGCCAAAACCCTGAACATCGCCGACCGCCTCCTGAAGCGGGCGCAGGCGGATAAGGAACACATCAAAAACCAGCTGGTCAGCTTCATGGAAATCGCCCAGGCCAACGAGAAGATCCATGAGAACCTGTTCGAGATCGACCGCATCATCATGTACAGCCTCAATTTTTCCCAGATGATCGGGCAACTCTGCGAGGAAATCATCAAGCGCTTCAAAATCCCGGGAGTCAAAATTATCCTGATGGATGGCGACCACCATTTGATGGAGCGGTGCTTGAAGGACCGTCTGGAAAATCAATCGATCGACGGCCTGCAATTCACCGACACGGCCACCGTTTCCAGCTGGTTTGATGCGGATCTCCGGCCCGTGCTGCGGGCGGAGTTGACGGAAGGCTCGGAAATTTTTCGCAAGGCTGAAGATTTAAAAATTGAATCGGAAGCGTTGATACCGATCGTCCTGCACGGCAACCTCATCGGTGTCATCGCATTGGGGAGTGAAACACCGCACCATTTTCATGAAGAACTGCGCACCGATCTTCTGGAACGCACCGCCGACAAGCTGGGCATTGCCATTGAAAACATTCTGCTGCTCGACCTGATGAAAAACCAGCCGGTGCTGGATTCCAATACGGGCCTTTACAATGAGATTTATCTCGACCCCGTTCTCCGGCGCGAATTCGGCTGGGCGCGGTGCTACGGCAAAAGCCTGTCGCTCATCAAGATGCACATTGACTCTTTTGAGGAACTCGTCAATACTTATGGCACATCACGCATCCAGAAGGTCCTGCGGGAGACCGGCAAAATGCTTGCGGAGAACAGCCGCGGGGGCGATATTATGATCAGCTCCGGCGGCGGGGATTTTCTGGTGTTACTGCCGGAGACGTCGCAACAAGGCGCCGGGCAGATCGCCGAGCGCATCCGGAAAACCCTTGTAACGCATATGTTTCCAGAGCTGGAGAACGATTGCGTGAGGATTGTTTTCGGGGTGGCGGCCATCCCCGGCAAGGACATCGATTCCCCCGCCGCACTGCTGGCGGCGGCGTCGGACGCCCTGGAGCAGGCCCAAGCCAAGAAGGACCATAAGATCGCAGTATGAAGATTCGCCAAGCCACATTAAAAGATGCCGATGCCATTCTGCATCTGATCAACATCCACGCCGAAATGGAACAGATGCTGTTCCGGACCCGGGAGGACGTGAGCGCCCACATCCGGGATTTTCTGGTGGCGGAAAAGGGTGGACGCGTGGCCGCCGCCTGCGGACTCAGCTTCGGCCCCGGAAGCTTGGTGGAAATCCGGTCACTGGCCGTGCTTCCCGAGTTTTACCGGCAGGGCATCGGCACCGCGCTGGTCAACGAGTGCATAGCGCAGGCCACACTGGCGGATTGCGACCGCATCTTCGTGCTGACCTACGCCATACCTTTGTTTGAAAAACTCGGGTTCCGCATCATCGACATGGATCAACTCCCCGATAAAATCTGGAAAGATTGCCAGGGGTGCCGCAAGCAGGATCACTGCGATGAAACGGCAATGATCCGCAACCTCGTCCAGGTGGCCGGGCAAGGCCCGGAGCAAACTTCAAACCCTGAATTGTGCCAAGAGACCATCGAAGGCCATTAAAGTTCAACAAACTCCCTCCCCCGGCAGGGGGCCCCGGTTGCAGAAAGCAACCACCCGGTTCTTCCCGTCCGGTAACCGGGCGCTTCCCCGCTGACAAA
Source organism: uncultured Nitrospina sp. (assembly GCA_964411245.1). Lineage (GTDB taxonomy): Bacteria > Nitrospinota > Nitrospinia > Nitrospinales > Nitrospinaceae > SZUA-226. The sequence goes on along the minus strand of CAYPKH010000211.1, from coordinate 328 downwards.
ACCACCGCTACCCCGCGCCGTTTTTAAAACTTGAAAACCGGTCCCGCAAAAAGTAAGATCACCCTACTCACCCACCCGGCGGTCTCTGGTTCAGAAAACTTTCCGATGAGTCTGATTGAAAAAAAGAATTTGAATTATCTGACGACGGTCGAGCAGTTTTTTCTGTCGCTCAAGGATTCGGGCCTCAGCCTGTCCGCCAGCGATTATCATCTAATCGGCCAGTGGGAGGAGCGGGGCGTTCCGGTGGAGCGCTTGTGCCGGGCCGTTGAAATGAGTTACGAGAAGGCGCGCAAACAGGATCGTTCGCCCCACCCGAAATGGTCGCTGA
>CAYPKH010000210.1:0-4088 GCA_964411245.1 uncultured Nitrospina sp. | reverse complement strand
AAATTACCAAACTCATTGAAATCCTGAAAGCCATAGCCGAAAAGCAGGGCAAGCTGGAGCAACTCCTTGCATCGCAGGGCGGCAAGGGCGGCAAGGGCGGCAACCAACAACTGATGGATGCCCTGGCGGATTTGAAGCGCAAAGCCAACGTTAATATAGCCCGAAGCGATAGTATTTTAAAAAAGTTGAAAGGTTCCAAGTAACCGCCGGAATTTTTTCCAAGGATAGCCTGCTTATGAAAGTGTCGGCCATCATACCCGCCGCCGGACTGGGGCTGCGAATGGGCTCCGATATTCCCAAACAGTTTCTACTCCTGGACGGTAAACCGATCCTCCATCACACGCTGTCCGTGCTGGAGCAATGTTCCGCCGTCGACGAAATCGTCCTGGTGGTGTCGGAAAAGGAAATCGAGCCGACCCGCAAACAGATGGCGGCCGCCCACCCCAAAGTGGCAAGGGTCATCGTGGGCGGGGAGGAGCGCCAGGACTCCGTCGGCAACGGCTTGCAAAGTCTGGATCCTGCAACCGATATCGTGATCGTGCACGACGGCGTCCGCCCGTTCGTTTCCACGGGCCTGATCAACGCAACTATCGAAGCCGCCCGTGAATGTGGAGCGGCGATCACTGCGATTCCGGTGACCGATACCCTCAAAAAAGTGAATGCCGACGGGCGGGTCGAGCGCACGGTCGACCGTGAAGGCCTGTGGCGCGTCCAAACGCCGCAAACCTTTCGGGTCTCGCTCTTGAAGGAGGCCTTCGCCAAGGCACGGGCCGATGGATTTTATGGCACCGATGAAGGGGCATTGATTGAATACCTGGGCAAGGAAGTTAAAGTGATTGCCGGCTCGGAGTTCAACATCAAAATAACCCAAACCGCAGACCTGGCCCTGGCCGAAACCATCGCCGCACAAGTAAAGGCCAACGGACCCGGAGCGCGGGCGGGGAGCCTCTCGTGATCAAGAATATCCTGGTTCTGCTGGCCGGTCTGCTCAGCCTGGTGTATCTGGTGAACCCCACCGCCGGCGTGTTTGAACTGATTCCCGATAATTTGCCCATCGTCGGCAACCTCGACGAGGCGGTGGCCTGCGCCATCCTTCTGGCGACGTTCCGCTATTACGGCATCGACCTGACCTCCTTTCTCGGCCGGGGAGTGAAAGGCCGCTCTCAATCGTCCGGCCGGAAAGAGGATTCGGAATCCCCACCGTCCTGAAAAAATTCTTACTCCCTCACCCTGTTCCCCGCATCTAACACTTGTGATTCGCTGGTCCCTCATCAAATTTGTCTTTAAAACCCTTATCCGCCAATTGCTTGGAAGGAGAATTGCCATGCTGGAAGTAGGTAGCGAAGCGCCCGATTTTTTGGTCAACGACCACAATGGAAACCGGGTCACGTTGAAGGATTTCCGAGGAAAAAAAGTCATCCTCTGGTTTTACCCGAAAGCCGATACCCCCGGCTGCACCATGGAGGGCAAGGGGTTTCGCGACGATTACGCTAAGTTTCAGGAAAAGGGCACCGTGATTCTGGGTGTCAGCCTGGACAGCGAGGCGGATAACAAAGCCTTCGCGGAAAAATTCGATTTTCCCTATCCTCTGCTGTGCGACGTCGGGCGGGAGATCGCGATGGCCTATCACGCCATTCAAACCAAGGACGACGCCTACGCCTCCCGCATTTCCTATGTGATCGGCGACGACGGAAAAATCCAGGAAGCGATCGACAAGGTGGACACCGCATCCCATTCCCAAGGCCTCTGCTCCCGCCTGTGAAGGCCGGTCTATCGTTAGATGTTGCCTCCAGCCTGGGGGCGGGTCTTGACCTGCCGGGAACATGAGGTTATTATTCTGGTTTTTCCCACCCCCACCCCGGAGTAATGATGGCTTATAAGGACTACCTCGATTCCATTCATAAACTGAATCCCCAGGAAAAAAAGCAGAAAAAATCCCTCCTCAAAAGGCGCGTCAATCAGGTTGATTTCAAAAAAATCAAAAACGTCGCCGACCTGGTCGGAGCGTATCAGGACGCCTCCATCCAGGCCCGCAATATCGGCCAATGTGCCGATATCTTTGAGCGCATGCTGAAGGACAGGGAACGCCCCACCATCATGCTGGGGTTGGCGGGACCCCTTATCGCCGCTGGATTGCGCAAGGTCATCCGCGATCTGATTCACCACAACATGGTGGACGTGGTGGTTTCCACCGGCGCCATTCTGTATCAGGATTTTTACGCGGCCATGGGGGCGGGACATTATTACGGCAGTCCTCAGGCCGACGACCGGAAACTCCGGGACCTGTTGATCAACCGCATCTACGACACCTATGTCGACGAGGAAAAATTCGCGCAGTTCGATACCCTGATCGGCCAGTTCGCCGACAGCCTGCCCGCCCGCAAATACTCCAGCCGGGAATTTATCCACCGTCTGTCTAAAACGATTGACGACAAGGACTCGATTCTCGTGGCCGCCCGCAAAAAAGGCGTGCCCATTTTCTGCCCGGCGCTCAACGATTCCAGCATCGGCATCGGCCTGACCGAGCATTACGCCGTCGCCAAAAAGGAAGGACGCCAACCGATCACCATCGACTCCATCCGCGACAATTATGAGATCACGCAGATTGTCGTTCAATCGAAACGAACGGCGGCGTTTTACGTGGCGGGCGGCGTTCCGAAAAATTACATTAACGATTCGATCGTGATGAGTTATGTCTTCGGGCGAAACACCGGTGGGCACAAGTACGCGATTCAGATGACCACCGACGCGCCGCATTGGGGAGGTCTCAGCGGCAGTACCCTGGCCGAAGCGCAATCCTGGGGCAAGGTCAACAAGCAGGCCAATTTCAGCATGGCCTTTGTCGAGCCCAGCGTGTCCCTGCCGCTCGTGTTCGGGTACGCTTTCCAGAAAAAAGCGTACAAAGGCCGCAGCCGCCTGACATTCAAATGGTCCGGCGACGAACTCAAGGAGCTGAAAGTCAAAAAATAGACCCCAATCTTATTAACCCATATCTCGCATTTAAAAAGAAGTTATCCCGACTAAAGTAGTGGGAGGAAGGCTTAAAACAGGGCGATTTCAGGGTGTTCAATGAAAAAATCATGGGAATCCAATGGGTGAAAGAGGAAAACGGGCTTTACGGTTTAATTTTTAAGGAAAATTAAATTTGCATGACAAGAGGCCTCAACTTACTCTCAATCCTATAAGGGTTTTAAAAAATTTGTGCCCACCGATCTCAAAGGATTTCAAGTGTAAAATGAAAAAATTAACTTTGGATGCATTGTTACAATCTATAAATGAGGATTCTAGCGTAAATAGTTTGATACAGTCCTCGCCAGTGTGTCACAAAATTTTTGATCCAGATTTCAAATTGCAGTTTATGAGTAATAGTGGTGTAGTCGCTCTTCAGATTGAAAATGTCGAGGATTATTATGGACATACTTTTCCTACTGATTCTGCCCCAAAAATTACTCGTGATATCTTTAATGAACATATGCATCTCGCCACTAAGGGGGAGACGAATACAATTGAATATTCTTTTGATGTAGATGGAAATGTTATTTGGTTCAGAACTACACTCAGTCCATTTTTTAATACTGGTGGTAATCTCATATATATCAAAGCAGATTCTATGGATATCACCAGTACGAAAAAAACCGAGGAAAGTTTGGTTCAGGCCAAAATAGAAGCCGAAAAGGCGAATTCAGCTAAAAGTGAATTTCTTTCCCGGATGAGCCATGAACTGCGAACGCCCTTGAACGCCATTCTCGGTTTCGCACAAATCATGGATCTCAATACCACAAAAAAATTGGATGAGGGGAATCAGGAAAATATCCAACACATCCTGAAAGCGGGTCAACACCTGAAACTGTTGATCGATGAGGTGCTGGATTTATCCTTGGTCGAATCCGGAAAAATCGAATTGGCACCGGAAAACGTCCCCGTCGGCCCCGTAATTCAGGAGATTATTTCGCAGATGGAACCTCTTAGAGAATCATTTGGGGTCCGCATTGTCACCGAGAACCTTGCAGATGCCGAACATGCCATCTGGGTGGACAAGATGCGGTTCAAGCAAACTATGATTAATCTCATTTCCAATGCTATCAAAT
>CAYPKH010000209.1:0-4096 GCA_964411245.1 uncultured Nitrospina sp. | reverse complement strand
CCAACCATATCATCGAATCCCGATCCTTTACCCGCTATCAATTTTTGCAGGGGTTTCCATAATACTGCCGTCCAAAAGGCTGTAGCGAGGAAAAACAATATCAATTGAGCAGACAGGCTATCTACCCAGCCGGTAATAAGACCCGCGCTCACGCTAATAGCTCCCAAACCAGCGAAAAGAAAACCAATACCGGGGAATAAAACTATTTCAAGAATAATCAGGAGTGCGCCGGTAATCAACCAAATGGAGCTAGGATTTATGCCTGATTCAGAACCATTCATCGGATGGGGTATCCCTATATTGACTGTTGATTGCGTTTCTGATCGCGGAACCCTTCCAATTCTCCTACAATTCGGTCGATGATGCAAACCCCCAAGACCCGCTGCTATGGAGTTACGGGTATTTTATTGTAGAAGTTTCCCGCGCCTATTTTAATCCCAACAATACATTTACCATACAATGTCAAAAAAAGCCCGCACTTGGCCTACAAAATCTTTTTGGAACGCAAAAACTCCCGGACCACTTCCGATACCGCGCGTTTTTTTTCATCCACTTCGTAGTTCAGTCCCATCATGGTTCCGTTGTCGATGAGCGATCCTAAAGGGGCCAGAGCCTCCCCCAGACCGGGATGAAGGTCGAGGGCCTCTTGCCGAACCACCGGCGCGGCATGGTAGGGTGGAAAAAATTTCTTATTGTCTATCAGCGATACCAGATTGTATGCGGGGATCCTGCCGTCCGTCGAATAACCGTCGATCACGTCCACCGCTCCCTGTGCAATAGCCCGGTAGGTCAGGCTGGGATCAAGATCGTGAACCCGGCCAAACTTGAATCCATAGACCTGTTGGAATCCGGGATATCCGTCGGGCCGTTCCTGAAACTCTCCGGAAAACCCGGCTAACAATCCGGAAGCCATGGGAGCCAAATCGGAAATGGTTTTCCATTGATTGCGCAATGCGTCCGGCTTTCGAACGGTCAGGGTATAGGTGTTATTGAATCCGAAGGGCTCCATCCAGACCAAGTTGAATCGGTTCCGATATTCCCCGGCGACGCGTTGATAGACTTTCGCCGGATCCGTCATCAAGGGAAGGTTCAAGATAGCCATCAGCCCCGTTCCGGTGTATTCGGCGTACAAGTCAATTTGCCCCCGTGCCAGGGCTTGGTGGCAAATAATGGTTCCGCCCAGATTGAATTTGCGTTCCACGGAAAGAGGGGTGCGCGATTCGATCAACTGCGCCATCATCTCCGCAAGGATGTGCTGTTCAGTGAAATTTTTGGATGCAATTCGGACGACTCCCTGCGCTGTTCGCCCCTCCAGGATTGCGGATCCGGAAGTGGGGTGTGCCGAGGGGGAAAAACTGACCACAACCGGAACCAAGAGGCCCAGCGGTATCACCACGGCGGAAAGTTTCAGGGCCAACCGAGTCCGGCGCGACAGGGTTCGATTTCGTTGGGGATCAAACGCTCGTTCGACGACGCCCAGCGTAAAATCCACCAGCAGGGCGAGCAGTGCGGCAGGGATCGCTCCCAGACAAATCAGACGCGTGTTGGAAAGCGCCAGTCCCCGGTTAATGAACTCCCCCAATCCCCCGGCACCGATAAAAGCCGCCAGGGTGGCAATCCCCACCGCCACCACCGCCGCGGTGCGAATGCCTGCCATGATTACGGGAATCGCCAGTGGGATTCGAACCAGCCGCATCTGCTGCCATTCGGTCATCCCGATTCCACGGGCGGCTTCCATGGTCTCAGGAGTCACCCCCTGTAGTCCTGCCAGGGTATTTCGCACAATGGGAAGCAATGCATAGAGAATGAGCGCAACGATGGCAGGCAGCACACCAATTTTCTGAAACAGAGCTAACAGAATAACCAGCATCGCCAGGCTGGGAATGGTTTGCAAAATACCGACAACTCCCAACAGCGGGCCGCGCAATCCAGGCCGGTAAAACGCCAGGATTCCCAAGGGAATGCCCACCAACACCCCCGTTACCGTAGACATTCCGGTAAGAAACAGGTGCTCCCCGAGGCGTTGCCACAGTTCCGGCATCCGTTCGAGCATATACGGTATCCAGAGGTTCTCCTGCATCAGAAAATGTCTTTAAACGCCTTCAATCGGTTGACGGTTTTCGCAAATAAATCCCGGACAAACGGAGTGGCTGGTTGTTGCAGAATTTCCTTTCCGGTAGCAACCTGCTCCAGCCGGCCTTCGTGGAGAATAGCGATACGGTCTCCCAGGATGAGGGCTTCAACAATATCGTGGGTGACAAACACAACCGTTTTTGCGAGGCGTTGTTTCAAGTCTAAGAATTCCTGCTGCAGGGCATCCCGGGTAATCGCGTCCAACGCCCCAAAAGGTTCGTCCATCAGCAGGAAAGCCGGATCGGAGGCCAACGCGCGGGCGACGGCCACCCGCTGTTGCTGCCCCCCGGACAGTTCATCGGGAAATCGTTGCGCATAATTTTCGGGCGGCAGGCGAACCAGTTCAAGAAGCTCCCGACACCTTTTATTGATTTGGTGGCCCGGCCAACCCAACATGCGCGGCACGATGGACACATTCTCGTGGACGGACATGTGGGGAAACAGGCCGATTCCCTGGAAAACATATCCAATGGAACGTCTCAACTGCACGGGATTTTGTTTCCGGATATCTTTTCCGTTCACATAGATGGTGCCGCTCGTCGGCTCAATCAAACGATTGATCATTTTGAGGGTCGTTGATTTTCCGCAACCCGAGGAACCCAGCAACACAAGGGTTTCCCCTTTCAAGACTTCGAAAGAAATATTGTCGATGACGCGAGAAACACCATCGTAGGATTTGCTCACCTGGTCGAAAGCAATCATGGATTTATCCTCGGTGAAAGGAAGGTGGGAAGGCGGCGTTTAAACCTGGCGGCCGGAAAACAGGTCGTGCTGGTTTTTTTTAAGGGCCCGGCGGGTTAAACGATTTCAGCCAGGCGGATCGATTGGACAATGGCTTTGCCAGCCCGGGTGCTGAGAAACCGCTGCCGGTCATAACCCAAAACGATTTCCCAGGCGGATTCCTCATACCGCTCGACCAACGGGAGTGCCACATCCTTCAGCATCCATCGCCCGTGTCGCTGGTCTTCCTTAATATGCAAATCCCAATAACCGGCCCCTTCCTGGCTCAGGCCCAGACGCCGGCTCGCCTCACTGTAATTTTTGAAAGCCGCGGGCACGGAAACTTCGGTATAAAGCAGACCACCGACATACCGCAGAAAATTTCGCTTTCGCTCGCAGAGCAGAAAACTGTGATTGATGTTCGCCAGAACCTCCCAAGGGACGAGGTCAAAGTATGCTTCGGGTTGGGTCTCCATTCCGAACTCTTCCAGCATGACGGAAAAAAACGATGAATGTTTCCGGGCCAGCTTTCCGCTGCCGTACTCTTCCAACAGAATCCTGGTGAGCATCGATTGGACCTCGTTGCCGGCCCCGCCCAGAACCCGGGAAAGTTGGCTCGCTTCCACCAGTCCGTCCAGAGAAGTGATCGCCAAAAGCCTTCGGTACCCCGTTTCCGTTATTTCATTTCGAAAAAAAAGGGCTTCCCTGGACGGTTCCGGATCAAGGTCTTCCTTCACCCGGTGTCGAAGCGCCGAATTGACTTCTAACTTCTTTAGAGGTTCAATATCCAAATGTTTTGTTTCCCAGTCCTGCCAAGCGGTTTCAATCCGGTTTCGGAGCGAGAAAAGAAATTGGGAATTCTCGTTGACATAATTTTCAAGGTCATCATACCAAAAAAGTTTTAACCGATTAATGCGATAAAGGATGCGTTGAAGGAAAAGATGAGCTTTTTCAGACCCCGCGGGCTTCTCGTAGGCCTCCGAAAGAGCGCGGTCCAGTTGTTTCTCAAAGTTTTCCACCAGCGAAGGGGTTTCGGTTATTTGCCGATCCAGATTGTCCAGATGGATCAATCGGATGAATTCTTCTTCGCTTATTTGGTAATCGGTATTGTAGAATAGTTTATTCAATTTTATATCCAGACGAATGGGTTACGAGGGGTTTTGTCGGGATGAACCCTCAGGTCTCGGGAAAATCCTTTGGGGCCGAAAAAAACACCTCTCGCCCAACAAGTTGTCTGACTTTT
>CAYPKH010000208.1:0-4098 GCA_964411245.1 uncultured Nitrospina sp. | reverse complement strand
GGCCGCTTTGGGTCGTTTGCGGGCTAACGATCAGCGCGATCGAACGTCCGCTTTTCCATATCAAAAAGGGTCAAGTCTCTTCCTGACACCATAATTTCCATCTTAACTTACTTCCATTTCCAATCTTTGTTGACTGAGCTGGCAGGGTTCCAGAGGACTTCGTCCTCGCCCATGGTGCAGGCGACCCATCTGCTGAACACGAAAAAGGTGTCGGACAGGCGGTTGATGAAGGCCATCGCCCACGGTCCCACCTCCTCTTTTCGGCTGAGGCTAACCATTACCCGCTCGGCTCTGCGGCACACCGTCCGGCATTGATGCAGAAACGCATTGACGGGAGTCCCTCCTGGCAGAACGAAGCTGTCCAGCGGTTCCAGCTCTTCATTCATGGCGTCGATGACCTGTTCCAGCCATTGCACCTGCTGTTCCGTCATAGTGGCCACCTGCCCTCTTTTGGGAGGATTTTTCGGGTCGCAGGCCAATTCATGCCCGAGGTCGAACAGCCATTGCTGGAGGGTCTGCAGAATGCCGTCGAATTTATCGCGGCGGTCGGAGGCGGGTTTTTGGCCATTAAACGTGCGCACCAGCCCGACCAGGGAATTCAACTCGTCCACCGTGCCGATGGCTTCCATGCGGGGATGGTCCTTGGCAATCCGGATTCCCCCGACCAGCGAGGTCTCGCCTTTATCCCCGGTTTTCGTGTAAACCCGGCTGATTCGCACCACAGGCTTCTTTTTAATGAGCTTTTTCATGATTCTTCTTGACTTGGTTGACCCCGGTTATTATATTCAATCTTAACATAGACCTCTTTAAGACAGTCCCGAGAGATTGTCAAGGGATCGCGCCATGAACGCACTTTTTGTAGGCAGAATAGGTTTCCTCCGCAGGATGTGTCCTGAGGGGGATTTTTTTTGTCCCAAGCCGGGCGGAATCGCATGAATAATTTACAGATGAACGCCGAGGAAATGAACCGGGCGATCACCCGTATCGCCCACGAAATCCTCGAAAAAAACAAGGGTACCCGCGATCTGGCGTTGGTCGGTATCCGCACCCGTGGAGTCCTGCTGGCCAGCCGCCTGCGGGAGAAGATCAAGGATATTGAAAAAACCACGATCGATATGGGCATTCTTGACATCACGCTCTACCGGGACGATCTGACCACCGGCAAAGACAAACCGGTATTGCGGGACACCGACATCCCGTTTGCCATCGACGGTAAAAAAGTGGTGCTGTGCGACGACGTGCTGTTTACCGGGAGGACCATCCGGGCGGCCATTGATGCGCTGGTGGATTTCGGCCGTCCGGCGCAAGTGCAACTGGCGGTTTTAATCGACCGCGGCCACCGGGAACTGCCCATCCGCCCCGATTTCGTCGGGAAAAATATCCCGACCTCAAAAAGCATGCAGGTCAAAGTCCACATGACCGGGGAAGACCCGGAAGATCAAGTCATCGTGATCGATAACAAAGCATAAAGTCATGAATCTGGTAAACAAAGACATTTTAGGAACCGCACAGCTCAGCCGGGAAGAGATCGAAGGCATCCTGGACACTGCGGTGTCCTTCAAGGAAGTATCGACCCGCCAGATCAAAAAGGTGCCCACCCTGCGCGGAAGGACCATCATCAATCTGTTTTTCGAAGCCAGCACGCGCACCCGCACCTCGTTTGAAATTGCCGGCAAACGGCTGAGCGCGGACGTCATCAACATCTCCGCCTCCACCAGCAGTACCGTTAAGGGTGAAAGCCTGATCGACACCGCCTACAATCTGGAAGCGATGAACCCCGACCTCCTGATCGTGCGGCACTCGATTTCGGGCGTACCGCACATGATCGCCTCGCACATCAAATGCCCGGTGATCAACGCCGGTGACGGGGCGCACGAGCACCCGACGCAGGCTTTGCTGGACCTGCTCACCATCCGCGAACACACCCAACAACTGGCTGGCTTGAAGGTGGCCATTGTCGGGGACATCGCGCACAGCCGCGTGGCGCGGTCCAATATCCACGCCATGCTGAAATTCGGGATGGAGGTCACCGTGGTCGGACCCCCGACCCTGATCCCGGTCGGTATGGAATGTCTCGGCGTTAAGGTCCTGCACGACCTGGAGCAGGCAGTTTCCCAGGTGGACGTGGTCATGATGCTCCGGATTCAGCTGGAGCGGCAAAACGAAGGGCTGTTTCCCAGTTTCCGGGAATACTCCAATCTCTATTGCCTGACCGCGGAAAAATTGAAACACAGCCGGAAGAATATCCTGATCATGCACCCCGGCCCGGTCAACCGCGGCGTGGAAATCGCGCTGGATGTCATGGAAGGACCGCATTCGGTCATTCTCGACCAGGTCAATAACGGCGTCGCCCTGCGGATGGCGCTGATGTATCTTTTGCTGGGAGGCGGCAGTGAAACTGATCATTAAAAACGGACGGGTGATCGATCCCGCCAACAGCATAGACGGCAAATACGATGTCCTGATCGACAAAGGGCTCATTCAGGTTGTCGCGCCTGCGGGCAAAATTTCCTCCAAGGATGCCGGTTCGGCAAAAGTCATCGACGCCAAAAACTGCGTCGTGGCGCCGGGGTTTATGGACATGCACGTTCACTTCCGGGAACCCGGTTTCGAGTACAAGGAAACCATCGAAACCGGATGCGAATCTGCCGCCGCCGGGGGATTCACCACCGTCGCCATGATGCCCAACACCGATCCGGTCAACGACAACCGCTCGGTCACCGAACTGATGATCTCCCGGGCGAAGGCCCATGGCAAGATCCGGGCACTTGCCATCGGGGCCATCACCCGCGGGCTTGAGGGAGAAACGTTGTCCGATATGGGGGATTTGAAGGAAGCCGGTGTCATCGCCTTTTCGGACGACGGGAGGCCGGTGATGAACAACCAGGTCATGCGCCATGCTCTGGAGTACAGCCGGATGTTCGACCTGCCCCTGATTCAACATAGCGAAATCCTCGACCTGACCCGGGGCGGATGCATGAACGAGAGCCGCGTATCCACCGAACTGGGGTTAAAAGGAATGCCCACCGAGGCGGAAGACATCATGGTTTACCGGGACATCGCCCTGCTCGAAAAAACCGGAGGCCGCCTGCACGTGGCCCATATCAGCAGTGGCGAATCGGTGGAGCTGGTCCGCCGGGCCAAGGCCCAGGGCCTGCCCGTCACGTGCGAGGTCGCGCCGCATCATTTCACTTTGACCGACGAGTCGGTCCGGGGATACGACACCAACACCAAAATGAGCCCGCCGCTCAGAACCCAAAGCGACATCGCCGCCATTAAAGCGGGACTGAAAGACGGAACTATTGATATAATCGCAACCGACCACGCCCCGCACGACCTGGTGGACAAGCAGGCGGATTATCATAGCGCCTGTTTCGGAATCGTGGGACTGGAAACCGCCCTCCCCCTCAGTCTTCGCTTGGTGGATGACAACATCCTGACCCTTCCGCAACTGGTGGCCAAACTGACTTCACGCCCGGCGGAAATTTTCAAGCTCGACCAGGGCACCCTGGGTGTAGGCAAACAGGCGGATGTCGTGGTCTTCGATCCCAATCATGAATATACGGTCGAGGCCAGCCGGTTTAAATCAAAGAGTAAAAATTCGCCCTTCGACAAGTGGCCGGTCCAGGGTCAAGTCCTGCACACGATTTGCAATGGAAAAATTATATTTTCTAATTAAATATGATACATTTATTAAAGTAATTTCTAGGATAATCTCGGATTCAATATGGAAGGCATACTGGCACTGGCCGACGGTAAAACATTCAGGGGAACTCTGTTCGGCGCCATAGGCGAAGCCGAAGGCGAGGTGGTTTTCAATACCAGCATGTCCGGTTATCAGGAAGTGCTGACCGACCCTTCCTATTGCGGACAGATGGTGGTGATGACCTATCCCCTGATCGGAAACACCGGCATCAACCCGGAAGATTTTGAATCGGACCGGCCTTATTTGAGTGCCTTCATTATTAAGGAGCTGAGCCCCATCCCCAGCAACTGGCGGTCCCGGGAAACCCTGGATGAGTTTCTAAAAAAGCACGGCGTGGTGGGCCTCCAGGGGGTTGATACCTGCGCCCTGACCCGCCATATCCGGAACCAGGG
>CAYPKH010000207.1:0-4156 GCA_964411245.1 uncultured Nitrospina sp. | reverse complement strand
GCCGGGATTAGGGCTTTCCAATCCACCGCCATCGCGGCATAAAACATCCCGCCCAGGAAGAGCCCGGCAAGGACCAGTTTGGTGGTGGTGCTCAGGCCTCCCAGAACGTTCAATCCGTCGAACCCCTTAAACATCAGGCTCTTGATCAGGTTGAACAATCCGCTTCCCAGTCCCGCGACTTTTTTTCCGAGAACCTGGAGACCGGTCGGACTCAACCCGGTCGCCACCTTCAACTGCTCGAGGGCCTGCTTGTCCTCAGGGTGAAACAAGGTGACTTTTTTCCATCGCTCGGACACCCGGGCCTCCTGGGCCAGGCGGAGGAGCCGCTCTTGGGTCTGGATTTCCAGTGTGTCGAACACCTGTTTGCACCGGGTATGCAGATCGGGATCGAGGACCTTGAACCGTTCTTCGCAATAGCTGGTCCCGAGGAGGTACATCAGGGTTCCGCGCTGATCCTCCGGCAGGGCGGTCAGCGATTCCAGATAAAAATTGACGGCGAGATAATCGACCCGCTTTTTTTCCAGTAGGTGCGGGAGCATGAACTCCACGATGGGTTCCCGCTGACCGGTGTTCAACTGCAGAGCTTTCAAAAACACCGGCTCGGATTGATTGGTGAACCATTCCTGCTTGAGAAACACCATAATCATGTGGTTCAGCAATTCCCGGTCGGCATAATCCTCGGTCTTCAAAATCACCAGCATCAGGTCGATTTCCTGATCGGTCACCTCCTGTTTGCGGGTCAAGGCGGAGACCAGAACGTTCCGGTAGCGGGTTTGTGTGGAATCCTGTAAAAAAGCTTTCAGAAAAATGTTGAGGGCTTCCGGGTCTTCGGAACCGGTGCTCAGCAGAAATTCGGCATATTTCTGAACCAACTGCGCCCGCAGATCGCGCCCCTGGGCGGGAAGGAAATAAGAGGACTCGGTGAAGCGGACCAGGGTCTGGAACTGGTTTCTGATTCCCGACCCCACCTGTTTCAAGTCGATTTGCCGGAGACCGGCCTGCGCCCGCAGAAACCGGTGTTCGCCAAACATGCCGAACACCACAAACCCGAAAAAAAAACAGACCAGAACCACAATCCATTTAATCCACAGGTCGTTGAAATGCACCTCCGGCAGGGCCACCTCGTGCAGGAAAAACAGGATCGCGTAGCCGAAAACCAAAACCAGAAACAGCGACAGTCCGGTGCGTACTAAATAGTATTTAAAGCTCTGGTAAAACATCTTCCTCTATATTCGGGGGATTCGGGATTATGGAATCGATGGACGGGAAAAACCCCTGGACCGAATCGGTGGACGGCGGCAGCGTCAACACGACCTCGTTTTTGATGGCAACCTTTATTTTTTTGCGGGTACTTGGATTGGCGATAAAACCGGTTTCTTCATCAATCTCGGCGAACCGGATGCCTTCCGGCACGGGAAAGTTGACCTGGTTTTTGCCCTGCAACCCTTTTTTCATGAAATAGGCCCAGATGGGTGCGGCGGCGCTACTCCCGGTCAATCCCCGGCCCCGCCGGTCGATCATGGAGACGTTGCTGTCGTACCCCACCCAGACCGAAGCCGAGATATCCCTGGTGAAGCCGTCAAACCAGGCGTCTTTGTAATCGTTGGTGGTTCCGGTTTTGCCGCCGGCGGGATGCCGGAACCCCATGCGCCGGATCACGCTTCCAGTGCCCTCTTCCATCACGCCCTGCATCATGTCCACCAGGGGGTAAATCGATTTCTGGGAAAACCGCTGGACGCCGAAATAGAAATGTTCGTAAAGCGTGTTGCCGCGGAAATCCTCGATCCGTTCCACCACATAGGGTTCGTTCAAAATTCCCAGATTGGCGATGACGCTGTAGGCCCCGGCCATTTCCAGCGGCGAGACGCCGGTGGCACCCAGCGCCAGCGACAGGTGGGGTCCCAGGTCGCTGGTGATCCCCATCTGGCGGGCGGTTTTGATCACCCGTTCCGGGGTGAGGTCGTACACCAGCTTGGCGGAGATCACGTTGAGCGATTTCATCAGGGCCCGCTTCAGGACCAAATCCCCGTAATAGGTTTCATTGAAGTTTTTCGGCTCCCAGGTTTTCCCCGGAGAAATTTCCAGAACCACCGGCTCATCCCTCATCAGGGTGGCGGGGGATATTCCCAGGGTTTCCATGGCCGACAGGTAAACGATCGGCTTGAAAGACGACCCGGCCATGCGGTTGTTGGAAATCGCGCGGTTGAACTGGCTCTGGGCGTAATCCCGTCCGCCGAGCAACACGCGGATCGCGCCGGTTTTGTTTTCCAGGGCGACCACGGCGGCCTGCAACCGCTCCCCCTCCTCGCCGGGCTTCATACGCCGGTCCAGGACTTTCATGTGGGTGGTCACGGCCTGCTGGGCGTACCGTTGGAGGCGGGTATCGAGGGTGGTAAAAATTTTAAGACCGCCGAAATGCACAAACTCCTTGCCGTATTCCTTTTCCAGTTGGTCGATCACGAATTGCAGGAAGTATTGATTGGGATTGGATTGAATGCGGCGCGGCGCAAGTTCCAGATCGGTTTCCAATGCCTGCTCCATCTGGATGGGACTGATAAAGTTGGAGCGGACCATGCGTTTCAAAACCGTTCGTGTACGATTCATGGCGCGTTCGAAATTATTAAATGGATTGGCGCTGTTGGGGGAATTGGGCAGGCCGGCCAGCATAGCCGCCTGCAGGAGAGTCAATTCCGTGGCTCGCTTCCCGAAATAAACCAGAGAGGCATCTTCCACGCCATAGGCGCCGCTCCCGAAATACACCTGGTTGCAGTAGGCCTCGAGAATCTCTTCCTTGGTGAAGGTGGCTTCCATCTGCAGGGCGATCAGGAGTTCTTTCAGTTTGCGGACCCATATTCTTTCGAAGGAGAAGAACAGGTTTTTGGAAAGCTGTTGGGTGATGGTGCTGCCGCCCTGGGAGATCCTCATGTTTTGCAGGTTGCGGATCATGGCGCGCGCCAGGCCGATGTGGTCGACCCCATTGTGGCTATAAAACCGGGAGTCCTCGGTGGCGATCATGGCCTGGGTGAAGCGCGGGGAAATTTCATCCAGGGGCACCGGGTGCCGTTGCCCCAGAACCTTGATCACATTCCCCTCGGAAGAATAAATTTCGGTCGGCAGGCTGAGGTTGATTTTTTCGAGGCTGTCCGGCAGTTGCGGCAGTTCGTCCTTCAGGTCCATATACAAGACCAGACTCAGCAGAGAGACCGCCATCACCGCAGTAAATATGGAAAAGGCTATTTTTTCAAAAAGGCGGCGCTTCAATTCAGGTCTCCTTGATAATCGCCGAAGGGGGACACCGCTTCGAGGGAATCGTCCTGGACGGGGATTTCAATCTGGGAGAGCAGGTTGTCCGAAATCAGAGCAGGCACCGAGAGGATCAGAACTTCGGTATAAAAATCACTCTGGTACTCGACGCCTAGTTTCACGGGAGGCGGATACACCTCAGAATCGACCTCCTCTTTTATCCCGACGCGGGACACATGATAGTTTTTCTTGAAGAACCACTGGGGATCGGGAAACAGATTCTTCTGGGCGTCATGACCCAGGGTTTTCATCACCCGCAGGAAATTGGCAAATGGAAGAATCGAAGTGGCACCAAACCCGGCTTCCTCCAGAGTGCCCTGGAAAATGTCCCGGCTCAGGGGGTTTTCCCCGATGCCTCCCGAAGATAAAAACACCTCCCGGATGGGAAAGTTCTGGGTGTTGATGAAGCTGATGGTGACCCACTCCCCGAACTGGGTCAACAGGACCCGCTGCCAATCGCGATTGGAATCGATTTCCAGGAGCTCGTAGGGCGAAACGATTTTGTGGGCCAGTTGTTCCGGAAACTCGAAGTACAGTTGCAGAAACTTTTTGCGGGAGACCATCTGCGGAACGGAGGGGTTGAGCTGTTCAAACAGTTCCTTGAAGGACTGGATGGATTCGGAGCTTTGTTCCTGAGTGTTCAGGCGGGTGAGAATGGACTCGATTTTCTTCTGGGCGACGATTTTTTCGCGGTCACGTTCCCAGATGCGGCCCAGTTGAGGACGCGTGTGATTTTCCCATTTGAGGTAATGCCCGACCCCCCGTTCAATCACCTTACCAAAAATCTCAAGGGAAAAAATCACTAACAGGGCCACGACAAACACGATCCCATTCAGATTTCCCAGTATTCCAG
>CAYPKH010000206.1:0-4162 GCA_964411245.1 uncultured Nitrospina sp. | reverse complement strand
ATCGGGCTGAGCCCCTGAATCATGGACTGGGTGCCGATGCGAACGTACTGATGGACCGCCACCAACCCTGATACAAACGCGTAATCCTCTATGACCACATGACCGGCCAATGCGCAGGAATTCACAATAACCACGTGATTGCCGATTTCACAATCATGCGCCACATGCGCGTAATTCATCAGCATGCAATGGTCGCCGATGGTGGTGACGCCGTTTTCCTTTCCGGAACGGTGAATCGTGACAAATTCGCGGATGGTGGTTCCGTCGCCGATGCGGGCGGAAGAAGGCACGTCCTCGAATCCGAAGATTTGAGGATCGCCCCCCAACGAAGCGCCGTTATAGATCCGGCAATTTTTTCCAATCACCGTTCCCTTTTCGATCACCGCGCTGGGCCCCACCACGGTGCCCTCTCCAATTTCGACCTTAGGTCCGATGGTGGTGTAGGGTCCAACCGATACATTGTCCCCCAAGACTGCGGAGGGGTCAATGGTGGCGTTCTTTGAAATATTCACAGGAGATCGACCTGACGTGAGTAACGGGTTCGGAAATCCGCCGCCGCCCAACAGGCAGGACCAAGCCAGCGGGGTATCGGGCGCTTAAGGTTTAACCATTCAATTTTAAACGGGAAATAGCTTAAGACTCAACCTTTTCCAAGGATCGCCTGGATGGTCCCCTGGGTGACCACTTGACCCTCCACCAGCGCCTTGCCCTCAAACCGGAACAGCTCGCCCCGTTGCTTGACCTTGATCAACTCCAGGCGCAGCACGTCGCCGGGAACCACCGGTTTGCGGAATTTGACCCCGTCGATCCCGGTAAAAAAGACAGAGGAGTGGCCCACTTTTTTAAGTATGCGCATCCCCAGAATACAGGCCACCTGCGCCATCGCTTCCACGATCAGGACGCCAGGCATGATGGGATAGTCTGGGAAATGGCCCTGAAAAAACGGTTCGTTCAGGGTCACGGATTTGATGCCCACAATCCGGGACTCATCATCACACTCGATTATTTTGTCGACCAGCAGAAAGGGGTATCGATGAGGAATGATTTTCTTGATTTCGTTGATATCTAGCATGCAGGGCCTCAATAAAAATTTGGTTGTTGAACGGGGATGGGTCACGACCGACACCGGCTACCGGACGACCGCTGGGCGCATCACGGATGCAACTTGTCATAGGTTTTAACAGCCAGATTAGTCAGGTCCAGCGCGGAATCGCTGTAAAATACCGCTTTCTTTTCGATCACCATGGTCAATTTTTTTTGTTTGCCCAATTGCTTCAACACCTCAAGCATTTTTTTGGAAATCTTTTCGATCACCTTTTTTTCTTTGCGCGCAAATTCTTCCTCGCGGTCCTGAACGTACCGTTCAAATTCTTTTTTCTCTTTGAGAAAACTTTCTTCTTTCGCTTTTTTCAATTCAGGATTGAGAACAAAGCCCTGTTTTCTGATTTCCTGAAGCATACGTTCCACTTTTTTCTTGCGCGCATCGATGATCCCTTTTTCCTTCTTGAATTCCACCCGGAATTTCATCTGGGATTTTTTGAATTCCCTGGTTTCGGTGATGGCTTTTTGAATGTTTACAAAACCGATATTAACCTTCGCGGCGGAGGCCTGCGGCGCGGACCCCACCAGCCCGCCCGCGATCATCACCAGTCCCAAACCAAAAACACGAGTCCTCATTACTTTTTCCTTTAACTCCAACATGCACCTCTTCGTTAGTTAAATCCTTAAAATGCATTTCCTGCTGAAAAATGGAATTCCGCGGCAGACTCTCCGGTTCTCTGATCCAATTTAACGCCATACGCCAGTGATATCGGACCGAAGGGGCTGAAGAACCGGATGCCGCCGCCGGCGCTTTCCCGCATCTTGCTCAAATTGAAACGGGTATCGGTGGAAGCGATATTGTCACCCTCGCCGTACACATTGCCGCGGTCATAAAACGCAAACAGGCGAAACCCTTTTGTCAAGGGATACTGGATCTCTACATTGAACAACAGCGACTGGTCGCCGCCCAAGGGATCTCCCACGGTGTCCAGGGGGCCGACCTCCTGGATGGTGAATCCTCTCAGGGAATTGGCCCCACCCATGAAATACCGTTCAAAGGAGGGCAAATCTTCTCCGCCGTATCCTTCCCCGTATTTGATGGCACTGTGAAGGGCGCCCACCAGTTTGCCGAACAGTTTCTGGTAATAGGTGATTTCGTAAGTGGCCTTATAAAAATTCGCACCGCCCAGAAACCCGCCAGCATACTCTAATCGTACCACATGCCTCCATCCCTGTGTAGGGTTGATAAAGTTGTCCCGGGAATCACGGATGAAGGTGGCGCCGATGCGGCTGGTGTTCCGGGTTTCGTTTTTCAGGGTCGAGGTGGGAGTCACCACATTCGAAACTTCCACCGTGGAATAGGCGTATTTCAACCCTCCCCAATCGGTTTCCGACAGGTTTTTCCCGAAGCGCAACCCGCCTCCCCGGGATTCGGTGTCAAAACTGAAAAAATCGGACCGCCGGTTGAACAGGTCGATTCCGACGGAGACATCGCTGTCGAACAGCCGGGGCTCGGTCAGGCTGATGTTGAAATTGGTCCGGCGCGCAGACAGGTTGGCGGAAATGTTGGCCGTTCGCCCGGTGCCCATCCAGTTGTTCTGGGCGATGGAGGCGTTGAAAATCACCTTGTCCACGGAACTGAACCCGGCCCCGAAGGAAATCGATCCAGTCGGCCGTTCCGTCAACGTGACATCCACATCGATCAACTCCGGCGTGTCGCCGCGGTGGGTATCGATTTTGACGTTTTCGAAATACCCCAAGTTGTTGATCCGCTGTTTACTGCGCCCCAGTTTTTTACTGTTGAACAGATCGCCTTCCTTCAGGCGGAATTCCCGGCGGACGACGTTATCCCGGGTGCGGGTGTTGCCGATCACGTTGATTTTCCCGACATACACCCGGTGCCCCGGATCGATTTGAATATCCAGATCGACAATCCTTTTTTCGTCGTCGATCAGAGTTTTGGGATTGACGTCGGCATACGCATAGCCTTTCTCGGAAAACTTTTCAGCGACGCTCAACACATCGGCCCGGAGTTTGGCAACGTTGTACACATCCCCTGACTTCGACTGGATGCCGCTCAGAAGATCCTTTCTCTTGAAGTCCGCCACATCCGATACGGTGATCTTGCCTATTTTATATTGCAGGCCCTCTTCTATCTGGATCTCAATATAAATTTCCCGTTCCTCGCGGTTGACCTCGATGGTGGGCTCGTGCACCCGTACGCGGATAAAACCGTTGTCCTGATAAAATGCTTCAAGACGCAGGACATCCAGTTTCAGGACATCCTTTTTATAAATTCCGGATTCGTCGATGAAGGAAAAAAACCAGGTTGCTTCCGTTTCCATTACATCTTCCAGGTCGTCGGCATCAAACGCCTTGTTCCCGACGAAACGGATTTGGTCGATCTTGACCTTTTCATCCTCCTCGATGCGGATGGTGACGTCCACCAGGCCGTTGTCATTGATCTGGGTGTCCACACCCACCTTCACCAGGAAAAAAGCTTTGTCGTGATAATACACGGTCAATTTCTGAATGGTGTCATTCACCAGATGTTCTTTAAACGTGACCCCCCGCTTGATGGAAATCAGGTCCCTTAAATCCTGGGTGTCCAGCGCATCATTGCCGGTGAAGGTGACCTCGCCCACGGAAGGAATTTCCTTGACCACAAAGATCACCTCCACGCCGCCGTTCTCGCCGGGCCGGGTTTCCACCCGGATGTCGGTGAACTGGCCGAGGCTGTAAATCTGCTCGATATCTTTCCGGATGATGGGCCGGGACAAGGGCTTGCCGACTTCGGTTTTAATGTAATAAAAAATGGTGGAAGAGTCGACACGCTGGTTGCCCTGAATATGGATCGCGCTGACCGTCGCCCCTTCTTCCTGGGCCATCAGCGGGGAACACCACACCGCCAACAAGAAAAGGAGGGTCAGACTTGACCCCGCCCGCCCACGCCGAAAAGGCGCAGAAGCGCGCCATCCCCCTATCGATGACCCAGTCAACAAAAGTTCTCCCAGAATTTAAAATGAGGGCAAAAAAAAAGCACCGAGTTTTACGGCAAACAATACCATAAAACTCAGTACTTTTTGAATGGAATCCGCTAGCGGTTTTCCTCCACCCTTAC
>CAYPKH010000205.1:0-4175 GCA_964411245.1 uncultured Nitrospina sp. | reverse complement strand
ATCCGGTTTTTGCCGAATTTCAGGTCGACCCGATCGGCGGTGTGGGTGTAAACGGTGCGGGGATCGTCATAGATGCGCTTGACGATGTGCTTGAAGTTTTCGGCGACCTTGTTGTTCCCGATCATCCGGTCCACCATTTTGGCCAGTTCTTCGTTTTCCTTTTTGGTTTGGATCAGGGTGGCCTCGGTCTGCTGGAGGCTGTTCTGCACCAGGTCAATTTCCTCCCTGGACGCCAGTCCCAGCTTGTTCAAACCGGCATAATACGCCACGTCCACCTGCTTCCGGATCTCGTCGCTTAAAAATAAATGGTAAACCGCCAGCAGGGTCACCACCAAACCGGACACGGCCATGGCGGTGATTTTCACGGTTTGCCGCACCCGGTCGGACAACAGGTAACGGATCACTTCCAATTTGACCCTTTTGTCTTTTGCGTCGAGGGGGGCGAAATTCGCTTCCCGAAATTTCTGGTAAAGGGTGAATTCCAGGGGGGAAAGCTCGGAGCGGGCTGCGATCAGTTTCTGGATGATCACGTACAGGTTTTCCCGGGTGCGGCGGTCGTAGCTGCCGGTGGGATCCTTGGTGGCGATCAAATTATATTCGGTGATGGTGAGGGTATTGAGTTTCTTGTCGGTCATAACAAACTCGGCCTCCGCGCTTTGGAGGAGATCCCTTCCGGGCCGGCTGAAAGGGCGGTCTGAGACCTATCCCACCTTGAACAATTGGCCGATCCGGTTTTTGATGGGCACCCGTTCCTGCGGATTCTCCACGGCATGGGGTTGCGGAATTCCCAGTTTGCATTTTCCCTGGAACAGGGCTCCGGGCGCAATGTGCACCGCGGGCGCCACCAGATCGCCCACCAGCGTGCCGCTGGAATAGAGGGTCAGTTTCCGGCGGGCCGAAACGTTCCCGGTAATTTGACCCTTGCAGATGATTTCCTCGGCAATCACGTTGCCCCGCACGCTGCCCTGGTCGCTGATGATCAGCGTGCCGCCGGTGGTCACGGCTCCAACGTGTTCCCCCTTGATGCACAGGGACACCTTGAACTTCAGGGGGCCGGTGGTTTTCCGGTTGCCGGGCAACAGGATGCCGAACTGAGCCTCCTGAAATTTTATGTGCAGGCGGGACTCGTCCCGGGTGCGGTATTTTTTGTGGTCCTTCAACCTCTCGATCAGGCTGTAGAGTTGCTCGCGGGTGCGGTTGTCGTAATAGCCACTGGGATCTTTCGATGCCAGAAACTGGTATTGCGCCTGCGTGAGCACCTTGAGCTTGATCGTTTCCATAGTCCGGTCAGTTGGTGTTGCTGGCGACCTGGGTCAATCGGTCGAGCAACTGGGGTTTTTTGTATTTGCTCAAATAACTGATGATGGTTTTGTCGTTATCCGCCAGCGTGGGGCAGATGGTGTTGCCCGACAGGATGGCTTTGGCCACCAGGTCCATACGTTCGCTCAGGGCAATGTCCATATTGTAGAACAGCGATTTTTTGTTGTTGGTGATGTTGATGACTTTATGATGGGGCACCATCCCGACAATATGGATTCGGGATTTGTATTGGTGGAATTTGTCCAGCGTCTTGAGGTAATCCCGCATCATCTTCAGGGCGTTTTCGATTTCCTGATTGTTCTGGCAACGGTTGAACACAATGCCCAGTTTTTTGTTTTTGATGGACTGGTACAAATCGCCCTTCCCTTTTTGCGCGATGAGGCGGTTGACGTGCGCGCGGTCGAGCCCTGTCAGTCGGCCCTTCGCGTAGTCGGCCTGGAATTCCTCGTAGTAATCGATGAAGGAATGCAGGGCGTCGATACTGCCGTTAATGGCGATGGTGTTGCTCAGGTCGAACACGAACAACACCTGGTCGATCACGTTCATCAGCGACGACAGGTGGTTGACCCCGCCCGCTGGGGTATCCACAATCACGTATTCAAACTTCTGGAATACGCCGTCCAGAAACTCGAGAAAGCGCAGGAGAAACTCCGGCTCGTTGATCCGCTTGCGGTGCCCCCGTTTGCCGAGAATGGGCACCTCCCCGCCGATGATCGAAAATCCATACTCCTCGATGTAGTTGATATACTCTGCCATCACCGGGCTGGCGGCTTGGTCCATTTTCTCCAGCAGGCGGCGGTATTCCTTGAGGTCGATTTTTCTGATTGCGGATCGCAATGCTTTGACCTGGGACAGGGTCTTGATCTCGCTTCTCTGGATCAGCATTTCCTCGATGGCGTGGCCGAATTTGAATCCCGAGGACAGGAATAACCCGGTGTTCATGGCCTTGTAATGGTGGAAGGCGTCAATCAGCTTGTCGTGGCTGGCGGAAATGTCGCCGTCAAGGTAGGACTCAAACCAGGTGACCATCTGGTAAACGGTGCGGAGGAAATCCACCTGATAAACTTTGTTATCCAGACATTCGAACAGATCGTAAAACGTTTTGGCCGGATGGCTGTCCAGCAGGCTGGTGATGGTCGGCAGGCGCAGGTCCAGATCGACCAGACAAATCCGGTTGGTATTTTTGCCTGAACCCAAAGCCTGGGTCAGGGCCGCCGTGGTGTTGATGGAAATTGTGGTTTTGCCGATCCCGCCTTTGGGACCCACCACCGAAATGATCGACATCAAATCTCCTTGTTTTTTTTTGTTTCAGGGTTGCCCGAAAGGACTAAAGTGATTTCGCCCTTCCATTTGCGTCCCCGGCTGGCCCGGCACAATTCGTCCAACCCACCGCGCAACACCTCTTCGTGCATTTTGGTCAATTCACGGGTGAGGGCGGCGGGACGGTTGCCACACGCTTCCCTGAGTTCGTTCAGGGTTTTGTCGATGCGCTGGGGCGACTCGAACAACACCACCGTTGTGGGTTGTTCCGCCAGCGTTGCGATTGTTTTTTTGCGTCTCTTTTTACGGGGCAAAAAACCTTCAAACCGGAAACGGTCCATGGGCAATCCCGACACGGTCAACGCCGACAGCACCGCCGAAGCGCCGGGCAGGGCGATCACCTGGATCTCTTCATCCAGCGCCAACTGCACCAGATGGTACAGAGGATCGGAAACCCCCGGCGTGCCGGCATCCGAAACCAGAGCGATGTCTGCCCCCTGGTTTATTTTTTTTATGAGTTCAGGACCCTTCCGGGTTTGGTTATAGCTGTTGTAACTGGAAAGCGGTACGGCGATCTGGTAGTGATTGAGGAGAATTCGGGTACGACGCGTATCCTCCGCCGCGATCAGCGCAACCTGACGCAACGTTTCTACAGACCGGTAAGTGATGTCTCCCAGATTTCCAATGGGGGTACTCACCACATACAAAAAACCCTTCCCTTCTTGTGACATACATCAATATTGTAAGGGGGGTCCGTTAAAATCTCAATAACTATTTGGAATACAAGGTTTTTATGGCGCGCGGGAGAACGGGGAATCAACCCCGGCCGGCGGCGGGTGGGATCCGCCGGCGGGGTCCATTAATGCGTTTACTGGGAAGAGGCCGATTCCACCTCTTCGTTTTTAACCAGTTTTATGATCTTGCCTTCGTTGCCGGTCATGTCGCAGGTGCCGTCGAACAACGCACCGGTTTCCACCAGCAGAGAAGGCGCGGCAATGCTGCCGACCACTTCGCTGTTGGCGCGAATTTCGATGCGCTTCGTGGCTTTGATGTTGCCCTTGACTTTCCCGTGGCAGATCACGGTTCCCGCAGTGATATCGGCTTCCAATATTCCCTTTTCTCCGATGATCAATGTATCATCGGTGTGCACCTCACCGTCCATGCGGCCGTCGATACGGACCACGCCGTTAAAGGTCAGCGTTCCACTGAAAACGGTGTCTTCGCCTAAATAGGCTTTAATATCTTTGATGTTTTCAACATTTTCTTTTGCGGACATGTCTTCTCCCCTCGGCGAGCGTTTATTTGGGTTGGAAAAAAACAAGGCTCTATATGACTCCGGAATTTAGGTTACTATAATATCACGAATCCGGTTCAAATCATCAATAGAATAATATAATACAACAAGTTTGCCACCTTTTTTGGCAGGGGTGATAGCCACCTTGGTGCCCAGATGGCGCTGCAGCTGCTTTTCCAGGTCTTTTATAAATATGTCCTTTTGGGCGCTACTGGGTCTGGGGCGGGGTCCGGTTGTGCCCGATTTTTTCTTTTGGATGTAGAATTCCAGCTGGCGGACGTTCATGGTGCGGTTGAGCACT
>CAYPKH010000204.1:0-4199 GCA_964411245.1 uncultured Nitrospina sp. | reverse complement strand
CCAAACTTAAAAAGAGACGGGCCTGATCAAGCCCCTGTGTAGGAGATATGGAAATGCAGATAACGTGTTCCAGTTGTTCCAGGGAAATCAATATCCCCGACGATAAGGTTCCCCAAGGCCAGGCGTTCAATTTAACCTGTCCCGGGTGCAAGACCAAAATGCGGGTGGACCAGCATTTACCGCCGCCGAAACCGGCGCCGGGCTTCGGCGAAGAGGAGGAGGGCGGTTCTCTGGATACCACGTCCATGGTGGTGGATGAGGACTTTGAGGATGATGAGGCCTTTGAAATTTACGATGAGCACGACAAAATCGCCCTAGTTCTGGACAAGAAAAACCACGACACCTGGACCACCGCATTAACCGAATTAGAGTATAAATTACAAAGCGCCAAATCGCCTGAACATGCGGTCCATAAACTCAAATTCAATCAATATCATGTAGTTGCATTTCATGAAAAATTTGGGGACACTAGATTGGAGACCAGCCCTCTTTATGAATATATCAGAGATATGCCCATGGACACCCGCCGCAAAACTTTTGTGGTGTTGGTGGGCGACAATTTCAAGACGCTGGATCACATGGAAGCCCTGGCCCACAGTGTGAACCTGGTGATCAACCAGAACGAACTGGATCGGCTCGAAACCATTTTGAAAAAGTCGACCGGAGAGAATGATAACTTTTACAAGGTCTATCGAGAGACCATGACCGCACTCGGGAAACTCTAATTATGGGATTTGAAAACACTCCGAATATTCAACGCTACGCCAACGGCGATATCATCGTATCGGAAGGTATTGTCAGCAACAACGCCTACATAATTCTGGAGGGTAAGGTCAACGTCACCAAAAAAGTGGATAAGAAAAGCATCCTGATCAATTCCCTGAGCAAGGGGGCAGTATTCGGGGAAATGGGTTTGATTTCCCAAGCGACCCGCAGCGCCAATGTGGTGGCCGTGGGCAACGTTACCATTGGCGTGATTGAACGGGAGCAGTTTGAAGCCACCGTTGGCGAACTGCCCGAAGAAATCCAGGCCATCGTCAAAGCCCTGGTCGACCGGTTGCGGTACACCAGCGACCAGTTGTCCAAGATCGGACTGGAACTGGAAAAAACGCGCAGTGTCATTTCTTCCTTTTCCTCGCACCATTAGGGGTCCTTTTTCCGGGTAAGAGAACATTATGCCGACATTTAAATACAAAACAACGATCAAAGGAAAGGTTCAAGCCGGCGAGATAGAAGCCGAAGACGAACAGGGCGCGATTGCGAAGCTGAAGCAGAGGAACATCAGGGTCGACAGCGTCAAGAAAAAATTCGAGGGAGGCTTTCTGGGTCCCAAAAAGCAGAAAATCACAGAGCGGGACATCGTCATTTTCACCCGCCAGTTTTCGACCATGGTCGACGCCGGTCTGCCCCTGGTGCAATGCCTGGAAATCCTGGGACGGGGAGCGGACAATAAAACCTTCGGCGAGATCATCACGAAGGTCAAAACCGATATCGAAACCGGAGCCAACCTGTCCGACGCCATGAGACGGCACCCGAAAACCTTCGATTCCCTGTACTGCAACCTGGTGGAAGCCGGGGAGGCCGGCGGTATTCTGGACACCATCCTGGCACGGCTGGCGGCCTATATCGAAAAAGCTCTGGCGCTCAAGAAAAAAGTCAAAGCCGCCATGGTCTATCCCGGCGCCATCGTCACCGTGGCTTTTGTGGTCGTGGCCTTTCTCATGGTCTTCGTGATTCCGACCTTTGCCACCATGTTTGAAAGAGGAGGTGCGGAGTTGCCCGGACCGACCGCAATCGTTATGCACATCAGTAACTTTTTCACTAATCAGTGGTATTTCATTTTCGGCGGCCCCGTCCTGTTTTTCTTCCTGTTCAAACGCGTGTACGCCACCGAACGCGGAAATATCGAAATCGACCGTCTGGCCCTTAAACTGCCGGTTTTCGGGATGCTCATCAAGAAGGTAGCGACCGCCAAATTCTCCCGGACGCTGGGAACCCTGATCTCCAGTGGCGTTCCCCTGATTGAAGGCATGGATATCTGTGCCCGCACCGCGGGCAACAAAATTATTGAGATAGCGATTTTAAATACGATCGAAGCCATCAAGGAAGGTGAAACCATCGCCGCCCCGCTGGCCCGTGAAAACGTGTTTCCCCCCATGGTGATCCAGATGGTCGACGTCGGTGAATCCGCCGGCGCCCTCGATGCCATGCTGAGCAAAATTGCCGATTTTTACGATGAAGAAGTGGATACCGCCGTTGACGGTTTGACCGCTCTGCTCGAACCCATGCTGATGGTTTTCCTGGGCTGCGTGGTCGGTTTTATCGTAGTGGCCATGTATCTTCCCATCTTCAAAATGGGCGAAACCATCTAATCGTTCCAGACCCGCAACGGTTGGCAGGCGACCGTCAATACCTTTCCCCGTTTCCGACTGGTAATGCTATGAGCCCAATGAGGGACAACCCGGACAAGGAACTGCTCCTTCGGGTCAAAACGATCATGGTCTTGAGGATCGTTTTCCTGACCGGGTTTGTGGTACTGGTCATCCTGTTCGAGCACGGTTCCCGGCAGGAAACCCCCATCGTTCCCTTAAGCGCCGTTCTGTGCGCGGCGTATTTTCTTTCCCTGGCCAGCGCCCTGTTTCTGCGGATCGGCATCCCGCTGCCGACGGTGGCCTGGTTTCAGGTGGTGGGCGACCTGGGTGTGGTCGGGGGCATCATCTTCGCCACCGGCGGTGTGGAAAGTCCCCTCTCCTTTTTGTTCCTGTTTGTCATTATCGGTTCCAGCGTCATGTTGCCCCGGGTTGCGAGTTACCTGACCGCTTCCGGCGCCAGTATCTTTTACGGGCTGTTGGTGGATCTTGAATTTTTCAACGTGATCCAACCGATTTATTTTTTCCCCAAGTCCACCTCGTCTTATCAGGGCGCCTATCTGTTTTACATCATTTCCCTTAATATCGCGTCCTTCTTTTCCGTAGCCTATCTCAGCAGTATTCTCAATCACCGATTGAGAGTCATCAAGGATGAACTTCGAACCAAGAATATCGATTTCAAAAAACTTCAGCAGTTTCACCAGAACGTTGTTCAGAATATGGTGAACGGACTGATGACCACCAACCTTGAAGGACGCATCACCTCCGTCAATATTGCCTGCGAAAGCATCACCGGCGTTCCCCTGAATGAATGCATCGGCAAATACTGTTATCAACTGCTGCCGATGGAGGAGTTGACCCGCCTGTTCACCTATAAGGAGGATGTCATTCCCATGCCCTACTATATGGAAGGGGAATGCCGGCGAGAGGGAGGGAAAACCATTTTAATTTCCATGAAAATGAGCCACCTGATGAGCCCGGGTGCGGAGGGCAAAAAACATCTCGAACAGCCGGAAGGCTACATTTACGTGTTCGAAGACCGCACGGAGATGCACCAGATGGAAGAAAAAATGAAACAGTCGGAACAATTGGCCGCCGTGGGAAAATTCTCCGCCGGACTGGCCCATGAAATCCGCAACCCCCTGGCTTCGCTCAGCGGCTCCATTCAGATATTGAAAGATACCCTGAATATTGACGAAGAACAGCAACGGTTGATGGACATCGTTCTGAAGGAAACGGAACGGGTCAACGGCATCGTCTCCGAATTTCTGGCGTATTCCCAGCCGCGCAAAAGCAATCCCACCGTTATCGATCTGACCCAATTGCTGGAAGACATCATTTTCCTGATGAAAAACAGCAACGAATACGACCCCAGCATTCACCTCCAGCTGGTGGCGCCGCCCGACCACATTATCATCCAGAGCGAAGAAGCCCAGATCAAGCAGATGATCTGGAACCTGTGCATCAACGGCGTTCAGGCCATGGATAAATCCGGCAACCTGACCCTGACCCTCCAAAAGGTGGACGGCTACCAGAATAAGGATTTTGAAACCCGCCGCCGGGGAGTGCTGATCATCGTGGAAGACCAGGGCCGGGGTATTCCCCTGGAGGAGCAGACCGCCATCTTCGAACCCTTTTTCACTACCCGGGAAGAGGGCGTGGGATTGGGCCTGCCTACCGTCAAACAGATCGTGGAGCGGTTTGCCGGCCACATCAGCGTGACCAGCGAGCCCGGCCGCGGCGCCTGCTTCGAAGTGTTCCTGCCTCAGGAGCGGTCCCTGCTCAGCACCCGCAACTCCAATGCCAAAGCCGACGGCATACAACCCGTTG
>CAYPKH010000203.1:0-4230 GCA_964411245.1 uncultured Nitrospina sp. | reverse complement strand
ATTCCCTAAAACAATCCAATTGACTGGTTTATATCATTAGAAAGGAATGTTCCTATGAACGACAGGAGAGCCGGTACCGAAACCGAATCGCGTTACGAAGTCAGCCGTGACGATGTTCGCGAATTTTATTCCAAGGCGGCGGTCGCCACTCAGGAAAGTTTGTGTTGCCCGGTCAATTATGATCCCGGCGACCTTTCGCATATCCCTTCCGAAGTGATGGACATCTCCTACGGATGCGGCAGTCCGGTGAACCGCGCCAACATCGCCCCCGGTGAATTTCTGGTGGACCTGGGGTCCGGCGGCGGCATCGACTGTTTCATCGCCGCGAAAATCGTCGGACCGGAAGGCAAAGTCATCGGCGTGGACATGACGGAACCAATGCTCGCCAATGCCCGCAAACATGCCGAACAGGTGGCGCAAAATCTAGGCTACAACAATATCGAATTCAGGCACGGCTTTCTGGAAGCCATTCCGCTGGACGATCAATCGGCGGACGTCGTGACCTCCAACTGCGTCATCAATCTGTCGATCGACAAGGAAGAAGTCTTCCGCGAAATCCACCGCGTTCTGAAACCTGGCGGGCGGTTCGTCATCGCCGACATCATTTCGGACCGGCCGGTGCCGCAGGAAATGCGCAACAACCGCGAACTTTGGGGCGAGTGCGTCTCCGGCGCGTTGACGCTCGATGAGTTCATCAACTATTCGAAACGAACCGATTTCCACGGCTTCACTCTGAAAAAAGACTACCTGTGGAAAGTGGTCGAGGGCATACGGTTTTATTCCTATATCCTGACCGCCTACAAACCCGTGCCGGTCGAGGAGTCCTGCTGCCCCGGCAAGGTGCAGGTGATTTACACCGGCCCCCTGCAGGCTGTTACCTTTAAGAACATTCAATTCCCCATGGGCGTCGCGGTGGAAGTGGATGAGGATTTCGCCAGCCAGTTGAACTGTCACCCCTACCAGGACATGTTCAACATCATCGACCCCGAGGAAAAGCCCTCGGACGATGATTCCTGTTGCGGCTGACCCGGCCCTGAGGCAACGGGTGATCACTCGCCACCATTTCAACGCCCTCCTCGGCTAACCCTAAATAAATCAACTTATTCCGCTGTCCCGGAACGGTAAAAATCGAAGGTTTTACTGGATTTTGGGGGTTTTGAGCGTTACACTTTTAATAATAAGATTTACATTTATTTAGACGGAAAAAGAACATTTATGGAGGCGTACTCACGTGGCTTATAAAAGCATGGTCAAAAAGGTCAAGATCACCACCATTATCCGGACGGCCGGAGAGAAAATTGAAGGCGACGTCCATTGCCTGCCCAACATGCGCCTCCTGGATTTGATGAACAGCGACACCGACAAATTCGTCCCGGTGTCCAATGCCGCCGTCTACGATGAGGAATCCGGCAAACTGCTGTACCAAGTGCCCTTCATGGCGGTGAACAAAAGCCATATCATCGTGATCAGCGAAACCGGGCAATCCTCGGTAGAGGAATACTAAACCTCCCCACCCCAGCACCCGCGCTCCCGGCCCCTCCCGGCGGGGGAACGCTTTCAGAAATCCGCCCCGGCACCCCTTTGTGTGAAATAAATTCAAGACATTCCGGTCTTCATATGGTAAGAAGAAGGCCTTTGTACTCGCTGTACCCGTTCTACCACCGATACGAACACGAACCGCTGGATTACGAACTGATTCTCCCATGGAAGCGCCCAAAGCCTCTGGACCGGTATTTACTGAAGACGACCGCATCAACCTCTATTACCTGAACGAGCTGTACGGTAAGGTCGCGGTGAGCGTCTCTTCCCGAATGCGTCAGATACACAACATCGACGTGCCCATCACCTCCGGCATCTGGGGCGGCACGTACCTGATCGCCGACCCCTTCGGCAAATCCCTGCGGCGCATCTGGCGGTTTTACTGCATCGTCAACCTGCCGCAGAACAGCCCGCTCGACAAACACGAGAACCTGGAAAGGCTGGTGACCGTCTACTTCAAGACCTTCGTCGAAGCGGTCCTGCCCTACGGGCTGGCGCTCGACCTCAAGATGTGGGGCGGCCGCCTGCCGCACAGCAACAAAAAGCGGCCCACCATCACTATGCACCTGGAGGACGCCAACCGCAAGATCAACTGGCTGAGGCCGATCATCGTCTGGAACCAGGCCGAGTGGGAGCAGTCCATCATTTACGATTCGGTGCGGCTGGTGAAGGAACTCAAGGACAGTCTGGACATCGAACGCGGCCCGGTGCTGACCGATCCCAAAACCATCAAGTACCTCCTGCAGGACGTGATCATCACCTACCGCACCCTCGAGAAAGCGCACTCGCCGGACTTTCTCGAACACGCCGAACCCCTCATCGCGGAAATGACCCTGACTTTTTTGGAAGGCTTGGTCGATCCCCTGCAGATACGCGACCTGTACCACAAGATTCTGGAAAACGGGCTGGTGTACGGTTACGAGCAGACCCTGGCGGCTTATTACTCCAAGTACGGATTGGACGTGACACAGGTTCAGGACTGGTCGGTCGAAAAAATCAACTGGGTGCCCGACGATTTGCAGGAAAAACTCATTCCCCCCATCCAGAAAATCTTCGCCACCTTCAAAACCAACCTCGGCACTACCCCCCAACCCCATACGGGATAAATTTCTGAACAAACTTCAACAACATAGAAGAAATTAAAGAGTAATAACGCTTAACTTTCCTGCTCAACCTGGTCAGATTCAGCCGGAGGATTTTTTTTGGACTTGATGAACTTGTAGAAGGTGGGGATGAGGGCGAACAGGCCCAGCAAAGCAAACGCGCCCAGCACTTCCACCGAAGCGATGTCGCTGAGCTGGTTGATCGATGCCAGGTTGCTCCCGGCGTTGGCGTACACGAATGTGCCCGGCAGGATGCCGAACATCGTACCAAAGAAATAGACAGGCAACCGAATCTTGGTCAACCCGGAAGCGAGGTTGATCAGGAAAAACGGAAACAGCGGCACCAGCCTGAGAAACAGCATATAGTTGATGGCGTTTTTGGAGAAGCCATCGTTGAACGGTTTCAGCTTATCGCCGAATTTTTTCTCCACCCAGTCACGCAGTAAAAACCGGGCCGCCAAAAACGCCAGCATCGCGCCGATCGTTGCGCCGACGTTCACTACCAGCGTGCCCGTCACCGATCCGAAAATCGCCCCGGCGCACAGGGTCAGAATCGTCGCGCCCGGCAAAGACAACGCCACCGTCACGATGTACACCCCGATAAAAGCCGCAACCATCGTCACGGCGTTGGCGTCATAAAACGCACGTAGTTGGTCGCGGTTCGATTTCAGACTCTCCAGCGACAGGTATTGCCCCAGATCGAACACAAAAAACAGCGCTACCGCCACCCCGATCACCAACAATAAAACGATCTTCTTTTTCATTTCACCTCTCTATAAAAACATACTTGAATAACTCCACCCCTCACCCAGCCTTTCACCCTGTGGGTGCTTTCCATGAGGGGAGAGGGTTTTTGATTTTGCTCCCCCTTCTCCGAAGAGCCTGCCCTGAGCCTGTCGAAGGAGGGTTGGGGGGCTTCTTCCTTTTAGTTTTATAGTTTTTTATTGATCGAGCGTTTCGATGACCAGTATAGCACTCCCGTTCAATTCTTTGGCGCGGTATAGACCTGCGTGTCTTTGTGAAACGCGTACCACGCGAACCAGAACCCGACCACCGACGGCAGTTCCTTGCCCGATGCGTCCTTGATGGTCGCGGTCCGCGATTGTGAATCGTACAGGACCCAGACAGTTTTCTTGCCAACCTTGTCCTTGAAGGGCGAAGCCACCTGCGCCAGCTCGCTGAACGGATAGGCCTTGGCCAACCCTTCCAACTCCACGCCGATGATCTGCTCCTTGGGATGATAGCGGTGATCCAATCCGCCCACCGGAAAAATAATTTCCCGGCTGGTGAGATAGCCTTCGTAAGGATCGCGCTCGTAATTCCGATCATACCCGGTTTGGGTGGACAGGACAAACGTATCCGGATGTTGTTTTTTCCACGCGCCCCAGGTGGTCTGCGTGGAAGGGATCAACTGCAGGCGGGTGCCGGTCAGCTTGCCGGTCACTGCTTCCTGTTTGATCTGCGACCACAGACTTTCGGGCTGCCGGTCGTACAACAGGACATCGCTTCGGTACAGCAGGCCCCACAGGCCGCAGGTCAATGGCTTGCCCGCCCCGAGCGCACCGAACACCATTCCCGTGCCGCACAG
>CAYPKH010000202.1:0-4230 GCA_964411245.1 uncultured Nitrospina sp. | reverse complement strand
CTTATCGGAAAAGTTCATTCACCTTCCCAAAGGCTTCTGGCTCTCAATTCCTCTTCGATTTTCAAAAGTTTTTGGGGCAGCAGTCCCACTTTTCCATTAGCGGAGTTTTCATCCTTCATTCTGCTTTCCAAAAGTTTTTTGGTTGCTTCAAAATAAACCAGCAATTCCTCGTCATCCAGATTTTCAACATTTGATTCATTCATAAGACACCCCATATAATAATCCCAAGGGAAACGTTGAATTTCAGGTAATTTTAATACAGGGATTCGGATAAAAAATCCAGCCTTTTTTTTTGCCTTTTCTCCAGGTGATTTTTATCCAGTCCCCCTTCCTCTGGACCGGCAACACTCGGGTCCCCCGAGCCAGCCGGTTGCAGACTTCCCCCTTTTCATTCAAATACACGGTATAGGTTTTATCCAAATCCAGATATTCTGCCATTTCAAATTAAAAATCATTGAGTTGACTTTTCGGCCGGTCGAATTTGAAGCATTTTATCCCTGGGGTGGGGTCCAGGCCGGATCAATTTCAAAAACTGGCCCACCTGGAGCGTATCCTTCAGGCGCATGCCATTCAGAATAGCAATCATCAGATCCTCTTTTTCGTCCCCCAGTTCCTTGAGGGCGATACTGGCAAACGTATCCCCGGGCTGAACTTCATACACATCGATATGCTTCTTTTTGAAGTTTCTTCGATCTTTTTGATTACTTTTCCCTCCGAAAGCCATTCCCTTGATATGGTTCAGATAGACCCTCCGATTTTTGATCACTTCCCGGTCAGACCGGTTGATAATGGACTGGGATAAACTGCCGGTTTTAATAATCCGCTCTTTGGTTTCCGGATGAGTGGCTTGAAAACTGTGATAAGACTGGCCGGTCATCATTTCATGTTGGCGCAGATTGGTTAAAAAATCGACCATACTGCGCGGATCGTATCCCGCCTGGTAGGCGGACAACAGGCCATGGGCATCGGACTCCAATTCCGCGTCGCGTCCATATCCCAGATTGATCTGGTTGAACATCTGGGACGAGACCACCAGCCATTCACCGGCGTTTTTGGGATTGGCGATGGCGCCTCCGATGGCCAGAATCTGTGCGCCGATGGCCCGCACGATCTGTTTGGCTGCGTGATGCTGGGTGACGTGACCGATTTCGTGTCCCAGAATACCGGCAAGCTCCGCTTCGTTATTGATGATGGCCAGAATTCCCCGGGTGACGTAAATATATCCGCCCGGAAGAGCGAACGCATTGATGTCCGAACTGTCGACGACCTTGAAAAAATAACTGCTGAACTCACGGTCCGAAAGGTTGAACACCAATTTCTGGCCGATTTCATTCACGTACAGTTGAAGACTTTTATCCGGGTACAATCCGAATTGGGCGATGACCTCCCGATCCCCCTGCTGGCCCATGGCCAATTCGGTTTCTTTGCTGAAAAAGGGGACGCCGCAGGAAGTCGCTGGCTGGAATAAAATAACTGAGCCGGTAAGGAGAAAAAAAAGGCTTGCGCAGAGGACCCTGCGTTTAAAGGGACTCATAAAAAAACTCGTGAAGTTATGCCGTGCCTTCCAGCCGTTTGAGCGAAAGATTGACCTGGTCCAGGCCGGCATGTTCGGGAAATTTGTTTTGCATTTCACGCAAAATCAATTCGGCGTTTTTGGGATCGTTGGATAATTCGTAACAGCGCGACAACCCCAGATACGTATTAAACAGAGGAAACTCCCCCGATTGATCGATAATTTTTTTGTACTGGGCGATGGCTTGGGTGAACTCTTTTTGGGCTTCATAGGAATGGGCGATTCCTGATTGGGCTAGAAAATAATTGAGGGTTCCCGGCGGCACCTGGTTCTGCACCGTGGTGAAAGACGCCAGGGCGTCATCGTATCGCTTGTTCCGGTATTGGGTGTCTGCCAACAACAGTCCGGCTCTTAATTTTTGATCGCCATCCTTGAACTTCTGGAACAGTGAATTTAATTGAGAAATCAGTTCGTCACCGGATTGGCCCTGGCTCTCCTTTACTTTTTGGATCATTTGAAAATAGAGCGACTCCATTTCCAGGTCTTCCGCTTTCTGTTGATTGGACAGGAACAGGAATCCTCCCCATGCCAGGAAAAAACCGACCAACACAATCAACAGGACCGTTTTGTACCGGTCCAGGAAAACAAGAAATTCATTACTGGTCGCCAGAAACTGATCCGGTTCTTTCAGGTCTTTTCTTTTTAATTTGGTTTCTTGAGCCATGATTGTGGATTATAATTTGAAGCGGGAGCGGGAATAAACCTTTTTCCCCCGGTGGTCTGATTTAATCATAAAGATTTGCGGGGTACAAGGGCATTTCTCCGCCTGAATTCAGGTAAAATAGAACTGGAGCGGAAATTTCCGCATTTCCTGAATGGACTCTGAACTGAACCTTTGTTGAAACTCTATGATAAATCCTTTTTTAGAGATCGGAATCGTGGGCGCGGGAGGTTGGGGCACGGCGCTTTCGCTTCTTCTGGCGGGAAAGGGACTCCGGGTCGACCTCTGGGTTTTTGAGGAGGATCTGTGCGCCACCATGCAACATGACCGGGAAAACCCGGTCTATCTGCCGGGCTTTCGACTTCCCGAGGGTATCCGCCCCTCCAACTCCTTACGGGAAGTGGTGGCGGGCAAAAAAGTCCTGCTTCTGGTGGTTCCGACCCATGTCCTGCGAAATACTCTGAAAGCTTTGAAAAGATTTCTGGATCCTGATTGTCTGGTGATCAACGCCAGCAAGGGAATCGAAAACGAAACACTTCTGCCGATCCACAAAATCATTCAGGAAGCGATTTCCAATCCCCTGGCCGTTTTGTCGGGACCGACCTTCGCCAAGGAAATCGCACAGGGCAAACCTTCGGCGATTGTTGCGGCGGCCTCTCAGCAGGAAACCGCCGAGCGGGTTCAGTCTCTCTTCAATACGGACCAACTGAAAGTGTTCACCAGCACCGATTTGATGGGAGTGGAACTGGGAGGTTCCCTCAAAAACGTCATCGCCATCGCCACTGGAATTTCGGATGGCCTGGGTTTGGGATTGAATACCCGTGCCGCCATCATCAACCGTGGCCTGGTGGAAATCACCCGCATTGGAACCACCATGGGGGCCCGGCCGGAAACCTTCATGGGGCTGTCCGGTATGGGTGACCTGGTGCTGACCTGCACGGGAGACCTCAGCCGCAACCGCACCGTCGGTTTGAAACTGGGCCAGGGCTTGAAACTCGCGGAGATCACCGCCAGTATGAAAATGGTCGCGGAGGGAATACGCACCGTCACCTCCGCCTACCAGCTCAAAAACAAATTCGATATCCAAGCGTCCATTATCGAGGAGACCTACCGGGTCGTCCAACAGGGTAAGGCTCCGCACAAAGCCCTGCAGGCTTTGATGAACGTCGAAACCACATCCGAATTTACCGGCATCAAAGGGTTGGAATGAACCGCGAAGCCCTGCACCAATTGATCCAGGATCTCTACGACAAGAAAATCCAGCCGGAAGAAGCTTACCAGCGTCTGAAAAATCTGCCGTACCAGGATTTGGGGTTTGCAAAGGTGGACCACCATCGATCTCTGCGCAACGGCATACCGGAGGTGATCTACTGCGAAGGCAAAACACCGGAGCAGATTCTGATCCTCATCGACACCATGGACCAGAGCGATATCCTGGCGACTCGTCTTTCGCCGGAGGTGTATGACCTTATCCGGTCCCGGTTGCCTTCGGCGGCTGTGTACGATCCGGAGGGCCGGACACTGGTGATGGCTCAAGAACCCGGCCGGGAAAAGGTCGGGCATATTCTGATCCTCACCGCCGGAACCTCGGATATCCCCATCGCGGCGGAGGCGGTCACCACCGCCGAAATGCTGGGAAGCCGGGTGGAAACCCTGTTTGACGTCGGGGTGGCGGGAATTCACCGCCTGCTGGATAAAATGGACCGGTTATGGGAGGCCCGGGTGATCGTTGTGGTGGCGGGAATGGACGGAGCTTTAGCCAGCGTCGTCGGCGGGCTGGTGGACTGCCCGATCATCGCGGTTCCCACCCGGGTCGGTTATGGCGCCGCGTTCGAGGGGCTGGCCGCCCTGCTCACCATGCTCAACGCCTGTGCCCCGGGGATCTCGGTGGTCAATATTGAAAACGGATTCGGCGCCGGTTGCCTGGCCCACCGCATCAACCTTCTGGGGGAGCCTGAAGCGATTTGAGCAGGCGTTTCATCCCTTCCTCAGGGGG
>CAYPKH010000201.1:0-4239 GCA_964411245.1 uncultured Nitrospina sp. | reverse complement strand
TGACGTCCTTGAACAAACTCTGGAAAGTGACTGCCTGCCCCAGCTCCGAGCGGTTTTTGTAAATGCCCTGGATACCCAGACGCACGGCATGCGGATTGACAATTTCCTGCAGGGCTTCCTTATATTCATTAAACGTGAGTTCCCGCAGAAACAATTCGTAACCGAGCGACACCACACCGATCATGGAGATCAGCAGGGAGAATTCCTTGACCGGGTCCAGCCAGATGCTGTCGTGCGGAATCAATTTGCCCGCGCCCATGTACAACCCGGCCCCGGTCACAAAGATCATCACCGCCATAAACAGAATGCGGTCGCGTATCCAGGCTCGAATGCTTTTTTTGTTAGTTTTATCCATCGTGTCTCAACAATACAAGGGGTTCACATATCAAGGAAGGCATGAAATAACTCTACGGATTTGATATTACAGGAAATACGAGGGTTGCACAAGGCAGGGTGCCCCTGCAGGCAATCTAAAATCTTGATGGGCCGGGCCACGCCCGGCGGAGATATTAAAACCCAGATTCTTCGCTCCACTGCGCTCCGCTCAGAATGACAAAAATAATCCCCCTCCTTTTCAAGGAGGGGCTAGGGGTGGTTGATATCAACCCCTTCTGTATTCTCCCCTTGGTAAGGGGAGGAATTTTTCGAGTTGGCCCTGCGCCGAGCAGGCGAACCGCTGCTGACAATTGTTTGCTTTGGCATGCGATAACAACGGTCATATTCGTCATAACGCCTCAGCGAAATTGGCCCTGCGCCGAGCAGGCGAACCGCCGCTGACAATTGTTTGCTTTGGCATGCGATAACAACGGTCATATTCGTCATAACGCCTCAGCGAAATTGGCCCTGCGCCGAGCAGGCCCGGTTAGCTGAGGCCGGATTTGCGGCGTAGCCACCATTCCAGGGTCAGGAAACCTACGATCCATCCATACGTCCACCAGCTGTCCCACAACGAAATCATCCGGGAACTGGATTTGATCTCCACTTCCGGGTTGGGGAACGGCAGGTCTTCGATCTTCAATCCGGCCTCCAGGAGGTGGTACCGGCCGCCGGTCACTTTCGAAACCTTCTTAAGCAACGCCACGTTCACCAACGGTTTTTGAAACTCAGCCTGGGGACTGAACACGATGAAGCGGGTTTCACCCGAAAGCACCTCGCCGCCGGAAATCAGAGACACCTGCGCCGAATAAAATCCTTCCCGGCCCGGCGCGAACTCGAACCGCCCCTCCCCCCGTTCGTCGGTGGTTACCATTTGCCGGACCCGTTCCCGCTCCTGAGGCAGGGATTTCACCACCAGCTCTACCTCGACGCCGGGCACGGGATTGTAATCCTGTCGGCTGACTTTAAAATGAATGAGCA
This sequence comes from uncultured Nitrospina sp., assembly GCA_964411245.1. Taxonomy (GTDB): domain Bacteria; phylum Nitrospinota; class Nitrospinia; order Nitrospinales; family Nitrospinaceae; genus SZUA-226. Next base: position 2,883 of record CAYPKH010000201.1, on the reverse strand, counting down.
CCTTTTCATGCTCCCGGTATTTTTCCTTGTCGGTTTCCACCTGGATGGGATAGGTCTCCGGCTCACCGGTCATCCAGGCGATGACGTTTTCCCAGAACTTCTGGTAATAGCGCCCGCTACCCCCCTCGCCGACCCGCAGGAAATTCCAGTTCCAGGATGAGTCCGTGGCGATGGCCATAGTGCGCCCCTCTTTCACCCGGCGGGTGACCAGCACCGGTACATCGGTTTTATGTTTGCGGATGGCGGCCAGCACATGCGATCCCTTCACCGGAGTCAGACCGATATTAACCCCCTGAATGGGAGGGAGGGATTTCCAAGCCTCCGCGTTTTGCGCCGGGTCGTTTTCCAGACGGAGCACGGGATGGTGAGCCAGTTTCGGCTGAACGCCCATCTGAAGTTCTCCCAGCAGAAACTTTTTGGAACCGGCACGGATGCGCATCGGAAGAATGTCTTCCACCGGGGTGCGGTCGTACCCGCCGCTCTGAAACGAAAGATCGCCGCCGATCATCAGAAACGCCCCGCCCTGCTCCACATACTGCTTGATGTTGGCCAGGTTTTTCTTGTTGATGTACGGGGAAAACTTGAAGTTGTGAAATATCACCAGATCGAACGAATTTAGGTAATCGCTTAACAGCAGGTTGGAAGGAAACGGAATCAGACTCAACTCGGATGTGGAGGCGCCCACGTCATCGGCCAACTCCCGCAAAATGAAGAACGACAGCAGGTCCACCTTGGGATTGTTGGCGAGCACCTCCCGCAGAAACCACGAATCCCACGAAGGCCGCCCGTTCAGGTGCAGTACCCGCACCCGGTCGCGGATCACCTTGATCTCGAAACTCCAGCGGTTATTGACTTCCACCGCCTCGCCCGTGAACACCGGCACGCTGAGCGTATAGATACGCTTGCCGAGAGAGGTGGGCGTGAACTGAAGGTCCGCCGTGTACCGAGGCTGATCGTTTTTCAGTGACACAATTTTGGAGACCAGAATCTTGTCGCCCTCTTTCAGCACGAGGGGAATATTTTTTTTGCCGATGGACCGTGCGGACAGCGAAACTGAAATATTCAACGGCTGGTAAATGAATCCGAAATCCGTGGCGTCCACTTTATCGATGGCCAAGTCCTTGAACCCCTCGTTACTCCCCGCCTGAAAAGTATGGACCGGCCCGTTCAGCCGCGTCAGGGTCTCGGTGAACTCGGGGGAGATGCCGGACGCCTCCTGCGTCAGGTCGGCACCGTCGGAAAACAGAAGGATGCCCTGCAGGGACCGGCCCTCGTAGTGTTGGGCCACATCCAGAAAAACCTGATGCAGGTTGGTATTGACCGCCTGTTCCCGGTACTCCGCGGCCGCGTTCGCCAGCGGTACCGGATCGATTTTGTCCGAGGCGAAAAAGAAATCCACTTTATACGTTCGCTTCAACCGCTCGAAATACTCCCGGTTGTTTTCCAACGCCCGCCGCACCCCATCGCCACGGGGTTTTTCCGAGGGGTAGGTTTTGATGGCCATGCTTTTGCTATCGTCGAGCAGAACCGCAATGGTGTTTTTCAAAGGTTGGATTTTCTTGAACTCCAACTGCGGTTGCAGGATCGACGCCACCACCGCCAGCAGAGTCACCGCCCGCAGAGCATAGAGGCCGGTTTTTTTCCAGGGCGAGCGGATGCGGGAAAGGCTGGTCCAGAAAAACCACAGGGACAGAACGATCAGCACTCCCAGGAAGGCGAAGGTGCCGCCCCAGACGTCCGAGGTCCAGTGCAACTCCCAGGCGTTGTACTCGGTCCACTCCTCGCCGAATTGTGCGGCCAGCCAGTTCACTTGGGATTCACCCTCCGCAGGCGTTCAAGAATGATGGGCAGATGCACCATGTCTTTTTTGTAATCCAGGGTCAGCGCATATAAAACGATGTTGACGCCGAGGCGCAGGCTCAATCGCCTTTGCCGGTTGCCGCCGCCGATGATGTCGTAATCCCAGTGCCCCAGTTTGCTTTTCGACCAGGCCCCGCCGAGATCGTTGGCGGAATACACCAGCACCGTACGCCCCTTGGTGGTGATCCCTTCGAGATACGGTTTGTTCACCACCCGGCCCACCACCTGGTTGATCAAATAAAAGGAACGGAAAATGGAGTGGTCGCGGGGCAGCCGTTGCAGGGGGGTGCGGGGAAACAGGCGGCGGATCAATCGCCTCACCGAGGCATCGAACGCCGAGTTGGGTTTCGATGAATTGTCGTCGATCAACAGGAACCCGCCGTAGGTCAGATGATTGCGCAGAGCCTTCAGGGCTTTTTCACTGAACGGTTGGAAGGCCTCCCGCCCGCCCATATAAATGAACGGATACCGGTACAGACGGGGGTCGCCCGGTTTCAATAAAAGCGCCTTGCGTTTGACCACGATGGAGGTGCGCTTGGCGATTTGCGTCAGCAGGCTTCCCACGGCGTGGGGCCGGGGCTGGGGGTTGCCTCCCTGGTATTCGATTTGAGGGATGACGACTTTCGAAGCGTCACCCAGAGCGAGCACCGAACCTGGCATCAGGATGCCCGCCTGAAGGCAGGCTGTCAGAATGAAAAGGTTCAGCCGCACTGGATCCGTCCTGCAGAGGATTGATGAAAGGGACGATGTCCCTCCAATCATACCAAATTCCCGCCGGGCGGATTGCCGCTCCTTTTGACAAATTGTTTTTGCCGGGATTGGGCGGGGTGGTATAGTCATAGCAATTTTTGTGGCGTTATAGGGGAAATCCAATGAATCGAACGGTACTGCTCAATCCGGGTCCCGTCAATGTGACCGGGCGGGTGCGCCAGGCTCTGCTGAAGCCGGATCTGTGCCACCGGGAAGCGGAGTTTTCCGACCTGTTGCGGTCGATCCGCAGCAAACTGGTGCGCGTTTTCGGGA
>CAYPKH010000200.1:3395-4242 GCA_964411245.1 uncultured Nitrospina sp. | reverse complement strand
CGATGCCAGCAGGTCATGGTTCTTCCCTGGTTTGAGGGGAATCAGCACCTTTTCCAGTGCCTCCCGCTTCTTGGCGATTTCCAGCTTCGAGTAGCCCTGGCAACGCTTGTAGGCGTGGTACCGCTCGACGAACAGGCTGTTGAGGCTGTCCGACTCCCCCCGCACTTTTTCGATGAGGATCAAGCCGCCGCCGGGGCGCAGTCCTTGATAAATTTTTTTCAGCATGGCCGCCCGCCGTTTTGGCGGTATGAATTGCAGGGTGTAATTCATGATCACCACACTGGCATCGGCCAACTCGAAACCGCTCTCCAGATCCGCTTTCACCAGCTCGCAGCGTTTGAGATGACCCCTCAGCTTGCCGCGCGCCTTGTTCAGCATGGCTTCGGAATTGTCGAGTCCCACAAAACGAATTTTTTGCGTTATGGGAATGGCTTTGACCAGGTGCCTGAGCAACGTTCCGGTGGAGCATCCCAGATCGTACACCGCCGAGCCCTTCTGCGCGAAGTACAGGGCGAGCTCGACGGCCATCTGCTGGCATTCTTTATAGAACGGGATGCTCCGCTCCAGCATGTCGTCGAACACCCGCGCCACCGGCTCGTTGAACTCGAACTTACCGGGAGCGGTGGATTGTTTGAACAGCGTGTCTTTTTTTCGGGTGGCCATAATGGCAAGGGGTTCGCTTAAACGCAATCAGGGCGGCCCGCACGAGCCGCCCTGAATGTTAAAGGGATGTTCCAATGGGTAACTAGGGCTGGCGTATTACGGACCCTGGATTTCTCCACCGCCCACCGGACCCGATTTGGTTTTGACCAGCAGTTTGTTGACGGCGTTGACGTAGGCCTCGGCA
>CAYPKH010000200.1:0-3385 GCA_964411245.1 uncultured Nitrospina sp. | reverse complement strand
ACGCGCACGGTGACTTCGCCTTGCGCGTCCTTGCCGCGGGTCTTCGATATTACCTGATAGTCCAGAAGTTTGCAGGCCATCCCGGTGATGTGGTCGATGGCGTTGTACATGGCATCGATGGGGCCGTCACCCCGCCCCGTTTCCTCATGCACTTTACCGTCGCGACTTTTCAGCGTGACGGTAGCGCCCTGAGTGACGCCGGTTTCAAACGTTCCCTGAACTTTCTCGAGCGAATAAGTATTCAATTCCTCATCGGTGAATGTTCGTTTCTGAATCAGCGCCACGATATCTTCGTCGAACACTTCCTTCTTCTCGTCAGCAAGTAACTTGAAGTCGGTGAACACGCGATCCAGTTCTTCCCGCGTCACTTGATACCCCATGGCCTCGATTTTTTTCGACAGCGCGTTTCTACCGGAATGTTTGCCCAGCACCAGCTCGGAGCTTTCAAGACCGATGTCCTGCGGATTCATGATTTCATAGGTGTCTTTCTTTTTGAGGAATCCGTCCTGATGCACGCCGGACTCGTGCGCGAAGGCGTTTTTGCCGACGATGGCCTTGTTCCTTTGCACGAAGAACCCGGTGAGACTGCTCACCAGCCGGCTGCAGGCCATGATGTGTTTGGTGTCGATTTTCGTATCGATGCCGAAAAAGTCTTTGCGCGTTTTGAGCGCCATGACGATTTCCTCCATCGCCGCGTTGCCGGCGCGTTCGCCGATGCCGTTGATGGTGCATTCCACTTGGCGGGCGCCTTCCTTAATGGCTTCCAGCGAATTCGCCACCGCCATGCCGAGATCGTTGTGACAATGCACGCTGATGACCGCCTGATCGATATTGGGCACGTTCTGTTTCAGCGAACGGATCAATTCCCCGAACTGGGCCGGCACGGAATAACCGACGGTATCGGGGATATTCACCGTGCCCGCACCGGCGTCGATCACCGCTTCCACCACCTCGGCGAGAAACTCCGGTTCCGTGCGCGAGGCGTCTTCCGGAGAGAACTCGATGTCGTCGCAGAACTTCCGGCCGAACTTCACCGCGTCCACCGCCATTTGGATGATCTCGTCCTTACCCTTCTGCAGTTTGTGGTCGCGGTGCAGTTTGGAGGTGGACAGGAAAATGTGAATACGGGGCGACTCCGCCTTTTCGAGTGCGCGCGCCGCCGCCTCGATGTCCTTTTCGAGCGCGCGGGCCAAGCCCGCCACGGTGGGCCCTTGGATCTCCTTCGCGATCTGCTTGACCGATTCAAAATCGCCGGGGGACGCGACCGGAAAGCCCGCCTCAATGACGTCCACTTTCAGTAGAGCCAGCTGGCGCGCGATTTCCAACTTTTCCTTGTTGTTCATGCTGGCGCCGGGGCACTGCTCCCCGTCTCTCAAAGTGGTATCGAATATTATGAGTCGTTCCGGTTGCATGGTTCGGGTTCGTATCCTCCGTTTACAGGGTTATTGTGGTGAGCGGATATCCTCGGCTTTTATCATCTCATAGCTTTTCATTTTAGAAAAGCCGCTTTGAAACATTCCGGTGCCGGTATCCAGGACTTTCGCGCCGGTGCCCTTGAATGCACCGCCCGGTGGCGGGTGTTTAAAAAATGAGCTGGAATCAGTCGATCGCGCTGACGACTTTAAACCCGGCTTTTTTAATTTTTTCGACGACCCTTTTGGTTTCGCATAAATCGAGACGGAAAAAATACACCTGCTTTTTGCCGCCGTCCCCGTAGGGCGCCATACCGACACTGATAATATTCAGGTTTTCCCCGTGGAAAATATTCGAGACTTTTTCAAAATTCTTGGGATTTTTGTCCATCACCACATCTACCCGCGAACTGGAATGAATAATGCCCATCAGGTCAACGAAAATTCCCAGGATATCCATGATGGAAATGATTCCCACCAGATTGTTGCGCTTGATGACCGGCAGGGCGCCAATCTTGTATTTGTATATGATCAATGCCGCATCTTCGATATGGGTTTCCGGCATCACCACCATCGGCTCCTTGGTCATGTAGTCGGAGACTTTCATCCGGGAGGGATTCAGCATGGCGACCTTGCCCGCCCGGGTTTTGGTCACCTTTCCGATAAAGGCCCCGCGGATGTCGCTTTCGGTGATGATCCCCAAAAGGTCCTTACCGTCCACTACCGGTAGATGGCGGATCGATTTTTCCACCATCAGCTCCTGGGCTTTTTTCAAGGAATCGGATTTTTTGACCGTAATCAGTTTTTTCGACATGACCTCGCCGACAATCATAAAGCGCCTCCAGAATTTCAGTAGCGGTTATTCAATGTATAGGAAATCTATATGAAAAATCAGTCAAGAAACGTGTGGGAAAATTATTTTTAAGCCAGGGGCATCCTCAAAAATGTCCAGTGGACTGCGAACCCTGTCCTTTTAAAAATTCCTGCCGCAAACCCTTTTACCAGAACGACAATCTAAAATATAGGTTTAAAGCAAGAGCCTGAATCAGGGCTTGAAAAAACGGAAAAGGGCCGACTTATGTAAAATTATGTAATAAAAGTACACCTTTTTATATCATAATTCTAATTAAAGGCCTCATTTGTTTTTTAATTCCTTTAAAATCAACTAGTTATAACTTTGGCACCACATTTGCTTTTAATTTACTCTTTGGGGGCGGTTCAGACTGGCCTTGAATTTGGCTGGAATCCCGATAAGATCTCAAGATTCTCCTGATCTTTCCTAATCCATTATGAAGATTGAAAACTATCCCAAAAAGCAGGGGTTGTATGACCCTGTTTATGAAAAAGAGAACTGCGGTGTCGGCTTTATCGCCCATATGAAGGGGGATAAATCCCACGCCATTATCCGGCAGGGGCTGGATTTGCTCAACCGTCTGGAGCACCGGGGGGCCGTAGGGGCCGATCCGTTGACGGGCGATGGCGCCGGGATATTGATCCAGGTGCCCCACGAGCTCTTCCACAGCCAATGTCAGAAAATCGGCATTCAACTGCCGGGTGAGGGCCAGTACGGCACCGGATTGTTGTTTCTGCCCCGGGACGAACGCGGCCGTCAATTGATGGAAATTTTCGAACGCGTGACCGCCCAGGAAGGGCTGGAAATGCTCGGCTGGCGCAAGGTCCCGGTCGACAACACCCAGATTGGCGAAACCTCGCGCCAGGTGGAGCCGGACATCCAGCAGATATTCATCGGTTCCGGTGGGATCGAAGACCAGGAACTCTTCGAGCGCAAGCTCTACGTGATCCGCAAACAGGCCGGGCAGGCCATTCGCGCTTCGGGTCTGGCGGAGCTTTACGAGTCCTACTACATTTGCAGTCTGTCCAGCAAAACCTTCATCTATAAAGGCCAGCTGAAAGCGCCGCAGGTCGAGAAGTATTTCCTCGACATCAATGATCCCCTCATGAAATCGGCGCTG
>CAYPKH010000199.1:0-4247 GCA_964411245.1 uncultured Nitrospina sp. | reverse complement strand
CATCGGGGGCCAGGGCGACATAATAATCCCCGCGGATTCCCTTGAAAACCAGGCGGCCTTCCTTGATGGAACCGCCGATGACCTCGACGGAACCCAGTTTACCCTGGGCCGGATCCAGATCGGGCATTTCGAGGTCGGCGGGTTCCAGACGGGTGGTCAGCAGCCGGTCCAGAGAAATATTCCCCAGCCGGGCGAACTTGACAAGCACCGCCACCGGCGCATCACGCTCACCGGCCTCATAACGGACATAGGTCCGGAAACCGATGTCGAGAACCCGGGCCATGGCCATCTGGGTGCATTTCAGGCTTTTCCGAATGGTTTTCATATTTTCAGATAAAGTCGTCATCGTTCATTTCACCTTCTACATCCCAAATTACAAAAGTCGGGATTATATTCGATTTAACCATTAAAGCAAAACTAAAATAACCCTTATCAAATTAGAAAACCTATTCTATAGGTAAAAGTCAACCCAATTGGGCAATGTTTCGGAAGAGATATATGTTTTGGCATGGCTCGCAAAGGGGATATTGGAGAAGGAGTGAGTGGACGTGAGCGGGATTCAGGGAGCCGGTGATTTTGGATGGCGGTTTCTCAGGCCAATTCGATACCGTTTTTTCTTAGGTATTTGTAGGCTTCATCGATCCAGTGTCGTTCCTTTTCCAGTTTGTATTCCGGCAGGTCCTTAGAGGACCCGATAATGCTTTTCATGTAATCGATGGCTTCCTGCTTTTTCCCCTTTTTATCCAACAGCCAGGCGTAGTGGTAATAGGCTTTGAAAAAATGAAAGGAGTTGATCACGGTATCATAGGCTTCCAGTGCCTTGTCATCCTGGCCGGAGAGGCGGTAGCATTCGGCCAGACCGAAAATGGCGTTGCCGTAATCATATTTTTTATCGATTTTGACCAATTCCTCGAGCACCTTGGCGGCTTCGGCGGGTTGTCCAAAGGCATGGAGGGCCTTGCCCTTGCCGTAGCGCGCCTCGATCAGCTCCGGATCTTTTTTAATCGCTTCTTCAAACTGGGAAACCGCCGCTTCGTATTTTTTCTGCTCCAGATAGAGTTGTCCCAGTTTTTCGTAATGGTAGGCTTTGTGGAATTTGCTGATCATCTCCTTGAGCTGGAGGGTTTCCTCGGTTTCGATTTCCCGGCGCGGGGCGGAGTTGAACAGTCTGATGGGCTGTGGACCGGGACCGGTCAGGCGGTTTTTCACCGCGAAGAAATAGACAAACGCCCCGATCGGAAATAGCACGATCATGATGATGACCCAGATAAAGTGCTCTTTCCGGTTGATGCAGTCCAGGCACATCCAAGCCGTGAATATCCCGAAGGCAATCCAGATAATTTCCATTATGATATCGCTTGAGAGGTAAAAGCCAAGGCTCCCTGCCGTTCGACGATCCGGTTATCTTCATCCAGCAGAAGGACTCGGGGCTGATAATTGTCTTCTTTTTCGAGACTTATCATACCATAAGCGGCGATGATGATGCGATCCTTTCTCTCCACCAGGCGGGCGGCGGCGCCGTTGACGGAGATCATCCCGCTTCCCCGTTCTCCAGGTATGGCATATGTAATCAATCGGTTGCCGTTATTGATGTCATAAATATGGACCTGTTCGTAGGAGGCGATTCCCACTTCCTCCATCAGGGCCTCATCGATTTGGATACTGCCTTCATATTCAGTATTCCGGTCCGTCACCGTGGCCCGGTGCAGTTTGGATGTCAGCATAATTTTTTGCATCAGATTGTCTCGATTAAACAGTTGTCAATGAGCCGGGTCTTCCCGATCTGAACCGCCAGGGCCACCACGGCCTGGCCCCGGATTTCCTTCAATTCCACGAAGCGCTTCGGGTCACACACCGAGATGTAATCCACTTGCGCCCGTCCCCCCCGCTCAATAAGGGTCCGCATTCCGGAGCGGATTTTTTCGACCGAAAACTCTCCCTCCGCGACCCACCGCTGGGCCAGTTTCAAGGCCCGGTTCAGGGACTGCGCGGTTTCCCGCTCCTCTTTTCCCAGATACCGGTTGCGGGAACTCATGGCCAGCCCGCCGGCTTCCCGGACGATGGGCAACCCGGCGATTTCAAGGTCCAGATTGAGGTCCCGCACCATTTGGCGGACCACTTCCAACTGTTGACGGTCCTTCTCACCGAAAAAAGCGGAATGCGGTTGGACGATATGAAACAGTTTCAGCATGACCGTGGTCACCCCCCGGAAGAATCCGGGCCGGCTTTTGCCGCACAAATGATCGGTCATTTCCTCGACGTTCACATAGGTCTGGAATCCTTCCGGATACATCTCCTCTCCGCCGGGTAGGAACAGGGCGTCGACGCCCAACCGTTCCAGCTCCCGCCGGTCGGCCTCGAGGTCGCGCGGATACGTGTCCAGGTCCTCGTTGGGCCCGAATTGCTTGGGGTTCACGAAAATGCTGACCACGGTGTGGCCGCAGGCGCTGATCGATTTGCGCGCCAGCGATAAATGTCCCTCGTGGAGGTATCCCATGGTGGGCACCAGCCCGAGGGTTTTGCCGGATTCCCGGATAGCCCGGGACCAGGTTTTCATGTCATCAATGGTTTTGAAAATTTTCATGGTCGATTTCCAAAAATGCTTACCGGGAATCGTTGCTGACGCTCCGCAGTTTTTCCTTTTTCAGATGGTAAGAATGGGCCTCATCTGGAAACGCACCGGATTGGACCTCATCGACATAATCCTGGACCGCTAACCGGATGGTGGTGCCCAGTTCTCCATACTTTTTGACAAACTTGGGGGCAAAGTCGAGGTTCATGCCCAGCATGTCCTGGGTGACCAGAATCTGTCCGTCGCAGTGGGGTCCCGCGCCGATGCCGATGGTGGGAATCTCCAGCTCGGCGGTGATTTCCGCCGCCAGTTCCATGGGAATCCCCTCCAGCACCAGCGAGAACACTCCGGCTTTTTGCAGAACCAACGCGTCTTTTTTGATCTGCCGGGCATCCAGATAGTTTTTGCCCTGCACCCGGTACCCGCCGAACTGGTGAACCGATTGCGGCGTCAGACCGACGTGGCCCATCACCGAAATGCCGGCCTGGACCACGGCGCTGATTTTGTCGAGCACGCGCGACCCGCCCTCCATTTTCACCGCCTCCGCGCCGCCTTCCTGGATGAACCGTCCGGCGTTTCGGATCGTGTCCTCCGCGGAGGTGTGGTAGGACATGAACGGCATGTCCCCTACCAGAAGCGCTTGTTGGACCCCCCGCCGGACGCCGCGGGTGTGATGAATCATCTCGTCCATGGTTACCGGCAGGGTGTTTTCATAGCCCATCGCCACCATGCCCGCCGAGTCGCCGACCAGGATCACATCGATGCCCGAATCATCCAACAGCCGGGCGAAGGTGTAGTCGTAGGCGGTCAGCGCAGTAATTTTACGTCGGTTTTTTTTCCATTCCGTCAGCTGGGGAATGGTCACTCGTTTCCGGTCCATCATGCGGTCTCTGGGATAGCCTGGATTTTCGGCCGGTCAACGGCTGGGCCGGACAAGGGAAGGGTGGTTTAAATGCGACAGCAATTAAAAAACCCGCCGGTTGCGATGCCGGTGGGCACGGAGGTCGGTCATAAACACAAATCAGGCGAAAGCACACATGGGTTGAAAGCCGGCCAGCGGTCTTTCTCCCAAACTTCCCCCAAACTCGCACTATGCAACTCCGTCCCGGTCTTGTCAGGATCCAAGCGGATGGTAATATTCTCGGCCTATTCTATGATTATTGATCTTGTTAATCAACTCCTGGAGGTTATATTTTTCGCCCGCCAAGTCGATTTCATTGGTATTGACCACCAAAAGGGGGGTCTCGGAGTAATAGAAGAAGTAATTATTGAAGGCCCGGTTGACCTCCTCCAGGTACTGGTATTCCATATTCTGCTCGAACCGCCGCCCCCGTTTTTCGACCCGGGCATGCAGGACCGGAGTTTCCGCCTGCAGAAAAATCACCAGATCCGGCTTGGGGACCTTGATTTTGATCAGGTTGAACAGCTGTTCGTAGAGATGCAGTTCATGGCCCTCGAGATTCAAACCCGCAAAAATCCGGTCCCGCTGGAACAGGTAATCGGAGATCACCACATTGTTGAACAAATCCCGCTGGACCAGCTCCAGCACCTGCTGGTATCGGTTCAGCAAAAAAAAAACCTGGGTCTGGAAGGCGTAGGCGGCCCGGTCCTCGTAAAATTTACTCATGAACGGATTGTCCTCGTCCACTTCGAGCACCAGGCGGGCGTCGTATTG
>CAYPKH010000198.1:0-4257 GCA_964411245.1 uncultured Nitrospina sp. | reverse complement strand
CGGCCAAGTGGCAGAGTTACATCACCGGCAAAATGCAGCAGGCGGTGTCCACCGGCAGTGCGTTTACCCTGGGCCTGGTGGCCTTTCTCTCGGTTTACCGGGAAGGCTTTGAAACGGTTCTGTTCTATAAAGCGCTGTATCTCTACGCCGGGGAAACCACCGCCGGAATCATTCCGGGATTTGTCGCAGGAAGTGCGGTTTTGGGGGTCGTTTACTTTCTGATCAACAGTCTGGGAATGCGCATCCCCGTCAAATGGTTTTTTGTGATCACCAGCGTTTTCCTTTACTTCATGGCTTTCATGTTCATGGGCAAGGGGCTCCACGAACTACAGATGGGCGGAGCCATGAGCATGACGCTCGCCGATTTCGCTCCCGAAATCCCCTGGCTGGGCATGTACCCGACCTGGGAAACCTTCATCGGCCAGATGATTCTGGTGGCGGCCTATGCCGGCGCTCTGCTTTATACCTTCGGCATCAAACAGGAACGGGCCACACATGAGTTGAAATCGGAGGCCACCCAGATTCAGAACAATATTACGGCGGTCCACGATCTGGTGGAACATATTTCACATCACGCCAAGCGTTGCGAAATATTTCTCAAGGATACCGGCGACCAGGACCTCAAGGAGCTGTCCAAGCACCTGAAGGAAATAGACTCCAAAGTTCACGAGCTGTTCGACCAGGTGCTCTATTTCGAAAACCGCCTGTCGGATGAGTATGATCGTTTGTCGCAACCCATCGGCGCCAGGGAAAAGGAACTGCATTGAAATTCCGGTCGTTTAAAACCTCCCGTGATTTTCATAAATGGATCGGTTTTGTCTGCGCGATTTTCATCCTGATTCTTGCCATCAGCGGAGTCCTGCTCATGCACCGGGATTCGCTGGATCTCGACCGGATCGAAATCTCCGCGCAATACCTGCCCGACAAATATTTCCGCTTGGTCAAAGACAAACTGAAAATCCAGGCCGTCGCGGTGCATCCGGGAAATGGAAGCATCATCTTCGCGGGCACCGGCAACGGATTATTCCGTTCCACCGACGGTGGCCAAACCTGGGAGTCCCTGCACGATGGACTCCGCGACGAAAATATTCGGGCCCTGGTGGTCTCTCCGTCCGAACCGTCCATGATTTATGCCGGCACCTCCCGGGGAATTTTTTTATCGGAGGACGGCGGGGATCATTGGACGGACTGGTTCGAAGAATCGTCTGGCTTGTCCCATATCGATATTCGGGACTTGACCCTTCACCCCGAGCATCCGGAGCTTTTGTATGCCGCCACCCCCGGCGGATTATTCACCTCGCAGGACGGAGGAGACACCTGGGAGCTCACCTTTGACGGCGGATCGTATCGGGGAGCCCGCGATGTGCGGTTCGTCCGTTTTTCCTCGAAGGCGCGTTCGCTCTACATCGGAACCGCAAATGGCGTTTTCAAAAGTACCGACGGGGGCAAGCACTGGGATAAAAAATGGGAAGGCGCCCTGCCTCTCCCCCGGGAACTGGTGTCCCTGGACACCGATCCGGAATTTATTTATGCCGGGACGGACGAGGGACTTTATAAATCCTACAACCGGGGAATCACCTGGGTTCGCGATCCCACCTCGAAGAATAAAGCCGTGCGCCAGTTGGTGGTGGATCCCAGAGAAACCACCCACGTTTATATGGCCACCGGCGGCCAGGTCTTGGTTTCGCCTGACGGCGGGGATTCCTGGAATTCCCTGGGTTTTGAAACCGAGGGTGGAGCGACCCTGGACCTTTTGACGCTGGTGCATTCCCCGAAGCAGTCCTCCCCTACCCTGATGGCGGGCACTTCCGATGGCTTTTATATTTCCCGCAACGGCGGCCGCAGTTGGGGAGAAACCTCGCTGGCGCAGACCATCCAGCAAAAAGCCGGCAGCCATCTTAAAATGGACCTGGTCAAATTGATGACAGAAATTCATACCGGACGTTTTTTCGGAGATTACGTGTATTTGCTGGTGGACATTGCCACAATCGGAATGGTGTTTCTGGTGTTTTCCGGGTTTGCCATGGCCGTTTACCGGAAACGGTTGGCCCAATCCAAAAAAATCATCGAGCCGGTCACCGAAGAGGAGACGGTCGATAATCTTCTCAACATTCAGGAGACGGCAGACGATTTATCGCAGGAAAGCCTGGAAATCCACGACATGATCGAGCATATCAATTCCCACCTGGCCAAATGCCGGTCGGTTTACATCTCCAAGGAGAAAAAGGAAATCGATAAGATCGGAAAACACATAACCACGCTGGACAAGAAAATGCACCACATGATGGAGCGGATCGAGGAGTTCTACAAACTCTCCCAGAATTGAAAGACCCGAGACGGGCCGGAAAAAATGGGGCGGGATTAATGCAGTAGATTTTTGTCCCTGGGATTGGAGCCGCTGGAGAAACCGAGGTCGCGGTTGAGGTCCATTTTCTTGAATTCCTCCCACGAATCACGAAACAGGTTGAATCCCACGAAATCGAGAGCCTGCATCAGTTCCAAATCGGATATTTTATTTTCTCCCGCTTCGACCCGCGCTTCCTGGATGATGTCTTCAATACTTTCGCAGAGTCGCGCAAAACGCTCATCGTCTTCCCAATGTAGAATGTTTTTCATGAAATCGAAGCTCATGGTGCCTCCCCCTTGGTCGAACCCCAGGTTGTCAAGTTCATCTTACTCCATTGTATTCAAAAAATTTTTCACTGCAAATAAAATTTCCTTCAGGTCATTGTGTATCTTTGAATATTCCCTGTTTACCATTCTCGATTGGGAAAAGACCGATCCGCCTATGGCCACCGCCGATGCGCCGGACGCAAAGTAATCGGGAATATTACCGGCGGTAACCCCACCGACGGCCATCAGCGGAATATTGCCGAACGGTCCCTTGATCTCCCGGAAATACTGCGGTCCCAACTGGGATGCGGGAAACACCTTGACCATGGCAGCGCCCGCATTCCAGGCGCGTTCGATTTCCGTGGGAGTCAAGGCCCCGGGGAAATAGGGAATTACGCGCTCCCGGCAAAACGCCGCCACCTCTTCATTCAGCGTGGGCGCGACCAGGAACCGGGCTCCGGCGGTAACCGCCGCCTCCGCCTGTTGGCGCGTCAGCACCGTGCCTGCGCCTATACACAGCGCCTGTCCGCAATGTTCGCTGGCTGATGCGATCAACCGGAGGGCATTATCGGTATTCAAGGTGATTTCAAGGAATTTCAGACCGGCATCCCGCGCGGTGTCCAAAACCCCCTGCAGGTGGCTATCGGGGACTCCCCGGACGATCCCCAAAACCGGCTCTTTCTGAAAGAGGTCAGGATCGAATTTCACACCCGTTGTTTCCGGATCACACGTTGGCTTCGTTTAGGATTTTTTCGTAGAAAGCCAGATAACCGTTTTTATTTTCGGATTTCATCAGCGCCATACCCGCCCGGGGATGAACGTCCAACGTCCCGGTAATCATATAGGGAATAATATAGCCCCATTCGATTTCCTCGCGGATTTTCACAAAATCGGACCCGATGATCTTTATGATCGGGCGGATATCGTACTTGGGGTTTTTAAGGAATCCCAGCAACAATTCCAGCGGACAATTGCCGGCGGCCCGGCCGATCCCGTAAATGGTGCCGTCCAGAAAATTGATGTGGTTGATGATGGATTCAATTGTGTTGGCAAAAGCCAACTGCTGATTATTGTGGGCATGAATCCCGATTTCCTTGCTGGGCATCAGGTTTTTGTATTTTTTAGCCAGATATGCGATCTGCTCGGAATACAGCGCGCCGAAACTGTCCACCAGATAAATCACATCCGCGGCGCTTTCGTTTTCAACCTGTGCCAGCGCCTCGTCCAGTTCGTGTTCGCGCGCATGGGATACAGCCATGATGTTGATGGTGGTTTCGTATCCTTTGGCATTCAGCTTATTTACAAGGTCGATGGCTTTATCGATGTCCTTGACATAAGAAGCCACCCGGATCATATCGATATAACTCTCCCCTGCGGGAATGATCGTTTCTGGATCCACCCGTCCGATATCGGCCATGACGGAAATTTTGACTTTTTTCTCGATTCCGTCGACTACCGCTTCGATATCTTTTTCACTGCAAAATTTCATGGGCCCATACTCGGACCGGGGGAACTGGGACTCGTCCGCTTTATATCCCAGCTCGATATAATCGACCCCCGAATCGTTGGCGGACTGATATACTTTACGCACCAGTTCGTTTGAAAACTGATCCTTTGGATATTGCTCTATCTGCCTAATCACAC
>CAYPKH010000197.1:0-4278 GCA_964411245.1 uncultured Nitrospina sp. | reverse complement strand
TTGCCGAAACTGTAAGCCACCAGGTTGGTGGCCGGGGTGGTGCCGCTGGTGAAAATGATTTCCTTCTTTTCCGCCGCACCGAACAGATCGGCTACTTTCTGGCGGACGTCCTCAAACTTCCGCGTGGCCTGTGCGCTTAATTTGTAGGAACCGCGCCGGACGGTGCCGTATTCTTCCGAATCAAACTGTTGCACTTTGTCGATAACACGCTGCGGCTTCTGGGTGGTGGCGGCGTTGTCCAGATACACCAGCGGTTTGCCGTGGACCTTCTGCGACAACACGGGAAAATCCGCGCGGATTTTATCGACATCGAATGGCGGTTTGACGGTGGTCAGGGTATCGGATTCAGGCATGTTGCGCCTCCAGTTTTTTCATGAGAACTGTATCCAGATCGGCCACCACGTCCGGGAACGGGATGGTCTGGATCAAGCTGTTCACGAAGCTGGTGGTGAGCAGGGATTTGGCCAGCGCCTGCGACAAACCGCGCGTCTTCAGGTAAAACAACTGGTTCTCGTCGATCTGCCCGACGGTCGTTCCGTGGGTGCATTTGACGTCATCGGCGAAAATCATCAGGTTCGGCTTGATGTCCGAATGCGCCTCATTCGACAGCATGAGGTTGTTGATCAACTGGTCGGAGTTGGTCAACTGCGCGCCCTTGTTGACGATCACGGTGCCGTCGACGCTCGACCGCCCCTTGTCGTTAATGACGTTCTTGAAGCGCTGGTTGCTGGTGCAGTGCGGCGCTTCGTGATGGATGCGGATAAAATTATGCACCTGTTCCTGATTGACCAGCACGGAAGCTCCGCTCAGGAGCAACTCGGCACCTTCCTCTTTCAGGTGCACTTCGTAATGGTGCCGGGTCAGCCGGTTTCCCGATGAGGCGTTGCGGCCGAAGAACCGCGCATCGCGGTGCAATTGCACCCGCGTTTTCGAACAGTGCCAGGACTCGGCGTGGTCTTTCTGCACTTGGGTATAGGTGACGCCGGCGCCGTCTTTCAAGATGAAGTCGCTCACCGCGTTGATAAAATAATTTTCGCGCGTTCCGGTGGTGGTAACGATCATCTTGAGCTCCGCCGTCTCCCCCAGCCGCACCACGAGGCGGGGATGGGAGGTCACCGCGCCTGAGGACGTGCCGGTCGAAACGTGAAGCATCTGCACCGGGGCATCAAAGGTGGCTTTCGCGGGGATGTCGATCAACACCCCATGATGCATAAACGCGCTGTTGATCGCGGCGAACACGTCGTTTTCATTTTCCAGCAAATCCAGCAGAGTGTGTTTGATTTCATCATCCGCCACCGCATCGGAGAGACACGAAATTTTAAAGAGTTTCCCCAGCGCCGACAGGTCCGACAGGTTTTCCTGAAACGCGCCGTTGACGAACACCATCACGCTGTGTTTGCAGGTGGGATAAATCCTGTCCTGAACCCAGGCGGCATCCACCGGACCATCCCCGGCCAGCTCGAAGGAGGTACCGGCCAGCTCGTGCATGTTGACGAAGGTATACATCTCGTGTTTCCGGTGGGGAAACTTCAACGTCTCGAACCGCCGGATGCCCGCTTCGTTGACCGGGAGCAGTGGCGCCTTCGCCCGGTCCTCTCCCAGAAATTGTTTGTGGAGGGCGAGCACGGCTGTTTCCGGAGCTTCCGTTTTTTCCATGGCGGATCCTGACATAACGTTCTCTTTACTTGGCCGGGGCGGTGACCCTGTCGTAACCCTGCGCTTCGAGTTCGTGGGCCAGCTCCTTGCCGCCAGACCTGACGATTGTCCCGCCGCTGAACACGTGCACGAATTGCGGCTCGATATAATTGAGCAGCCGCTGGTAATGGGTGATCAGGATCAACGCGTTGTTTTCGTGGGTGAGCTTGTTGATGCCTTCTGCCACCACTTTCATCGCGTCGATATCGAGGCCGGAATCGGTCTCATCCAAAATGGTCAGCTTGGGTTCGAGCACGGCCATCTGCAGAATTTCGTTTTTCTTTTTTTCGCCGCCGGAGAAACCCTCGTTCAAAAACCGGTCCTTGTATTTTTTATCCATGCCGACCAGCTTCATTTTTTCGTCGAGGATTTCATCGAAGTCCAGAGGATCAACCTCTTCTTCTCCCTTATGGACCAGCTTGGCGTTGTACGCCATGCGCAGAAACTCGGCATTGTTGACGCCGGGAATTTCCACGGGATATTGGAACCCCATAAAGACGCCGGCCAGGGCTCGGTCCTCCGCATCCATCTCCAGCAGGTTTTTCCCGTTGTAGGTGATGCTGCCCTGTGTCACTTCGTAGGACGGGTGACCCACCAGCACTTTCGCCAGGGTGCTTTTGCCGGAGCCGTTGGGTCCCATGATGGCGTGGATTTCGCCGGAGTTCACCGTCAGCGAAACGCCCTTGACGATTTCGGTGCCCTCGAACCCCGCGTACAAATCTTTAATTTCGAGTAATGACATATTTTTATTCAACCTTCGTACGAATTAAAAAAGCCACCCTTCGACAGGCTCAGGGTGACACCGGCACACCGCCGGGGGTCATTTTAAAACCCCGGCTGGCGAAATTAACTTACTAATCGCCCCATTCCGCCTAAGTCAAGTTGGGTCCAGCGTCACGCTGGTTATCCGACGCTGTTTTCGAGCTTAAGCGTCAACAGTTTCTGCGCTTCCACCGCAAATTCCATGGGCAACTGCTTGAACACTTCCTTGCAGAATCCGTTGATGACGGCGGCGATTGCGTTCTCGCGCGAAATACCCCGCTGCTCAAAATAGAACAACTGCTCCTCACTGATCTTGGAGGTCGAGGCCTCGTGTTCCAGATGAGCGGAACTGTTGGCCGATTCGATATAGGGGAACGTATGGGCACTGCTCTGATCGCCCACCAGCATGCT
Source organism: uncultured Nitrospina sp. (assembly GCA_964411245.1). GTDB lineage: Bacteria > Nitrospinota > Nitrospinia > Nitrospinales > Nitrospinaceae > SZUA-226. The sequence goes on along the minus strand of CAYPKH010000197.1, from coordinate 1,410 downwards.
GTCGCATTGCGTATAGTTGCGGGCATTGTCCGCGCCCTTGTTCACCTTGACCATCCCGCGGTAGCTGTTGCTGGACTGATCGGCGCAAATCCCCTTGGAGATGATACTGGACCTGGTGTTTTTCCCGATGTGAATCATCTTGGTGCCGGTATCGGCCTGCATGTGGCCGTTGGTCAGCGCTACGGAGTAAAACTCGCCCTGGGTGTTGTCGCCCTGCAGGATACAGCTGGGATATTTCCAGGTGATGGCGGAACCGGTTTCCACCTGCGTCCACGAAATCTTGGAGTTGTCGCCGAGGCACTTGCCGCGCTTGGTGACGAAATTAAAGACGCCGCCCTTACCCGTTTCGGGATCGCCGGCGTACCAGTTCTGAACCGTGCTGTACTTGATCTCGGCGTTTTTGAACGTCACCAGCTCCACCACCGCGGCATGCAGTTGGTTGGTATCGAACTGCGGCGCGGTACAGCCTTCGAGATAAGACACGTAACTGTTCTCGGCGCACACGATCAGGGTGCGCTCGAACTGGCCGGTCTCTTCCGTATTGATGCGGAAGTAGGTGGACAACTCCATCGGCGAAATGGTGTCCGGAGGAATATAGACGAACGAACCATCGGTGAACACGGCGCTGTTCAGCGCGGCGTAAAAATTGTCGCCGACCGGAACGACGGTGCCCAGATACTGTTCGACCAGTTCGGGATATTCCTGCAACGCCTCAGACATGGGGCAGAAGATGATGCCCACTTCCATGAGCTTCTTCTTGTGGGTGGTGGCGACGCTGACGCTGTCGAACACCGCGTCGACCGCCACGTTGGACAGACGCTTCTGTTCCTCCAGCGGAATGCCGAGCTTCTCAAAGGTGCGGAGCAGTTCCGGGTCGACTTCGTCGAGGCTGTCCAGTTTTTTCTTCTGCTTCGGCGCGGAATAATAGGAGATGTTCTGGAAATCAATCTTCGGGTAATGCACGTTCGGCCAGGCCGGTTCCTTCATCGTCAACCACTTCCGGTACGCCTTGAGACGGAAATCGAGCATGAACTGCGGCTCTTTTTTCTTCTGGGAAATGATGCGGACGACGTCCTCGTTCAGACCCTTGGGCAGGGTATCGGTATCGATATCCGTCGTGAATCCGAATTTGTATTCATTATTTTCCAGAACCTCCTCGACGCTGGCGGTTTTGGAATTCGTTTCATCCGTCATTATAAGTACTCCTCAATTCCTCAGGGGAATCAGAATGTCACATCCATGGTGGGCGTCACCTGCAGGTCTTTGTAAATTTCCTTCCGCAGGGTCTGCTCGATAAAAGACAGGGTGCCGCCAATGGACGATCCGCAACTGCCGCAGGCGCCCTGGTATTGGATGATGACCTTTTCACCATCCACCACTTCTTCCACCTGCACGTTGCCGCCGTCGTTC
>CAYPKH010000196.1:0-4282 GCA_964411245.1 uncultured Nitrospina sp. | reverse complement strand
GCCCGGCAATTCGTGAACCAGGCACGCAGTCAAGCCGACCGTCACAAACAGAAAGTCGAAGCTGAAGTCAGCCACCTGCAGGAAGATATTCGCCGCCTGAAAAAAGAAAAACAGCACTTGACCGACAACCTCAAAACCGCCGCCCCATCGGTCACCCGCTCGCGAACCAAATAGAGGCCGGCCCGGTCGGGTTCATGACCATTCAAATCAAATCATGCAAGGAAAGCATCCAGTTTGCGGCGGCCATCCAGCCGCGGGCGTCGCAAAATAAAATTCTCGGAATTCACAACCATTGCCTGAAAATCAAACTGACTTCACCGCCGGTGGACGGCGCGGCCAATCAGGCCTGCATCCGGTTTCTGGCGAAAGCGTTCGGCATCTCCCCATCGCGCATTTCCATCGTGCGGGGAGAAACCAGTCGCAATAAAACCATTCAGTTTCAGGCGATGGATGAACAAACGTTTTTGAAAAAACTCGCGTCCCTGATATCCGAGACCGGTTGAGAAGGTAAAACGCCACATGGTTAAAACCATCGAATACATCGACGGCGTGGTGCGGATGATCGACCAGACCCGTCTGCCCAATGAAAAGGTGTTCGTCGACTGCAAAACGGTCGAGGAAGTCGGCCGCGCCATAAAGACCATGGTCATTCGCGGCGCGCCGGCCATCGGCGTGGCGGCGGCAATGGGCGTCAGCCTCGCGGCGGATGCCATCGATGCCCCGGACTTCGATGCGTTTGACCGGGAGCTGGAGCAAAAATGCGAAGCGCTGGGACAGGCGCGGCCCACCGCCGTCAACCTGGCCTGGGCCATCGACCGCATGCTGCGCGTCGCCCGCGAGAACCGCGGGTTGAGCCTCCCCAATCTGAAACAGCGCCTGAAGGAGGAAGCCCTGTCGATTTGCGAGGAGGACATCTCCGCCAACAAAGCGATGGGCAACCACGGCCAGACCTTGATCGAAAACGGACAGACGGTGCTCACCCATTGCAACGCCGGAGCCCTCGCCACCGCCGGGTTCGGTACCGCGCTGGGGGTGATCCGCGCGGCAGTGAACGCGGGGAAAAACATCCAAGTGCTGGCCAACGAAACGCGGCCGTTTCTGCAGGGCGCGCGGCTGACCGCCTGGGAGTTGAAGGAGGAAAACATTCCGGTCAAGCTCATCACCGACAGCATGTGCGGTTTCTTCATGCGCAAGGGCGACATCGATGCGGTGCTGGTGGGCGCCGACCGCATCGCCGGTAACGGCGACGTCGCCAACAAGATCGGCACCTACATGGTGGCGGTGCTCGCGCAGAAACACAACATTCCTTTTTATGTGGCGGCGCCGATGTCGACACTCGATCTGTCTCTGGCCTCCGGGGACGCCATTCCCATCGAGGAGCGCAGCGCCGAGGAGGTGGTGACATTCAACAACCAACGCATCGCGCCTGAAAATATCGAAGTAGCGCACCCGGCGTTCGATATCACCCCGAACGAACTGGTCACCGCCATCATCACCGAACGCGGCATCGCTCGGCCGCCGTACACCGAAAGCCTCAAGCAACTCGCGGCCCAATCATGAAGGCCATGATCCTGGCGGCGGGCTTCGGCACGCGCCTGCGTCCTCTCACCAACAAGGTTCCGAAACCGATGGTGCCGATCCTGAACCGGCCAATCCTGGAACACACGATTCACCTGCTCCGTACCCACGGCATCCGCGACATCGTCGTCAACCTGCATCACCTGCCGGAAATGATCACGGATTGTTTCGGCGACGGCAAGGAATTTGGCGTGAACCTGCACTGGTCGCACGAGCCGGAAATTCTCGGCACGGCCGGCGGCATCAAGAAGGCGCAACAGTGGCTGGACGGCGAATCGTTTCTGGTCATCAACAGCGACGTGGTGGTGGAGATCGATCTCAGCAAGGTGATTGCGTTTCACAAGGCGAAAGGCTCGGCCCTGACGCTGGTAGTGCGGGAAGGCGACTCGCCGGAGCAGTGCGATCCCATTGAAGTGGATGAGGACGACCGCATTGTCCACATGGTCGGCGCGTCCTCCATGAACATGCCGGACGACACCACGCGGGTGCTGTTCACCGGCATTCAGGTGATGGAGCCGGAAATCTTCGACCGCATCCCGGAGAACAAATTTTACGGCACCACCACCGACGTGTTCCCCGGCATGCTGGAGGACGAACTGCCGATGTTCGTCACCTGGCACCACGGCTACTGGAAAGACATCGGCGCGATCCAGAGTTACCTCGACGTGCATAAGGACTTGCTGGACGGACGCATGGAGGGCGGCCTTCCCATCGAGAACAACAATCCGGCCGAAGGACATCTCACGCAACCGGTATTGATCGGGAAAAATTGCAGGATCGCCGACACCGCGAAGATCGGCCCCTACGCCGTTTTGGGAGACAACTGCACGGTCAGCGACCACGCCGTCATCGAACACTCCATTTGCTGGGAGGGCGTTACGCTGGGAAAGAACAGCCACGTCCGCCAATCGGTATTGGGAAACGGTGTGGCGACGGAAGACAAAGAAACCCTCGATAAAAAAACCCTGTCCCAATAAAAAACCCCGCCGGTTTTGAAACCGGCGGGGTTTTGTGTACGCGGAAAAATTTTACAGCATTTTGTGGTTGCTGAGGGTCATGGAACTGACCACCACGTTGCCCTCCTGGCAGTCGATGATGCGCCGCTGTTCGGGCAGATCGTACGCGTCGACGCGCGTGTACTGGTCGGTGTAACTCTCGACGTTTTTCAGCGTGTTGGATTCCGGATTGAAATAGAACACCGAATACTTCCTGGTCAAATACTTGCCCTCGGCGTTCTTCACGCTTTCCTCGATGTTGATGGAAAACGAAAAACGCGGCGTTTTGCGGTTGATCTGCTGGATGCGTCCGTCCTTTACCCGATAGAACGAACCCATGCTGTCGCCGCCCATGATGATACTGCGTCCGAGCGGATGCGTGCCGTCGTCGCCGAACGTCAGTTTGTACTTGCCGTCGGATTCCTCAAACGAGCGCGGTCCGCGGTGCATGGCGATCGACCCCAGATTCTCCGACGCAAATTCCTTCGCCGCTTTGCCCTGGAGGGTGGTTTCGATTTCCTTGGCGTTCTTCACGGTAACCGTCCCGGTTTCCTCCTTGCCGTTGATGTTCACGTTGATATCGGCGGTGAATCCCTTGAAGTCGGCATTCCACCGCGCGGTGTTGCCGAACACTTCGCGCAGGGTTTCGCGCGCTTGCGGATCGTCCTCCTGCGTGGTTTCGACATCCTGTTCCTTGGTATAGGTGGCCATAAAGCGAGCTCCTTGAACTTTGAAAAGGTTATTTTGGGTTTGGGTCCAATAACCGGCGCGGACCGGAGACCGGCCGGGCTTTTCTGGAAGCGGTTATTGTATCACAGCGGAGGGGCGGAGAGGACTACTGCCCGCGGTAATAAACGATAATATCGGCCTTTTTCCGGAGGGTCTCGATATACCGCCCGACCAGTTTCTGGGCCTCGGTCATAAACAGATGTTTTTGAATGGATTCCTCCACCTCCTCGAACGGAGCGTATTCCGAGGGCTTGGTTTCCATCAGCTGGATGATGTGGTAGCCGAATGCGGTTTCGACGATGCCGCTGGTTTCGCCGACTTTCAACTGGCTGACGGCCTGGTCGAACTGGGGATCGAACACGCCTTGGTACATGAAATCGAGGTCCCCGCCCTTGCCGGCGCTTTCTTTGTCCTCGGAGTACAGTTTGGCCAGGTCTTCGAATCGGTCCCCGGCCTGGACTTTCGCGACCACTTCGTCGATTTTCTTTCTGGAAGCTACACGGTAAGTATCGGCTTTTTCTTTCATCTCCTCGGGCGGAGTGTTCTGCACAACTTCAAACGGAACATACGCGACAAAAATGTGGCGCACCCGGAAGGCTTCGGGACGCTTGAAACTTTCATACTCGTCCTCGTAAAACTTTTTGACCTGGGTGTCGGTCACGTGCACCTTCCCCTTGACCCGCTCATCGAGCAGGTTCTTGGCGATGAGGTCCACCTCGATGCCTTTTTTCAGTTCGGCTTCCGAGATGCCGCGCTCTTCCAGGGCCTTTTGAAACTCGTTTTCCGAGCCATAGGATTTCTTGAATTCCTGAAACTCCTTTTCAACGGCGGCCGGAGACACGCCCTTGGCATTGGCCTTGGCCTGGCCTTCCTGGTACATGAGTTCCCGCACGATTTCCTTCTCGATGATGGCTCCGGCTATTTGGGATTTCTGCTGGGCGTTCAGGTTTTGTCCCATACGGCGCATTTCCAGGTTCAAC
>CAYPKH010000195.1:0-4303 GCA_964411245.1 uncultured Nitrospina sp. | reverse complement strand
AGAGCTGGAAAACATTCTGGCCCATGAAGACATCAAGATGCAGATTATCCGCGACGAGTTGATGGGCATCCACGAAAAATACGGCGATGACCGCAAAACCGAGATCGTCGAAACGGAGGAAGCGGAAATCGACATCGAGGACATGATCGCCGACGAAGATATGGTGGTCACCTACTCGCGCGGCGGGTACATCAAACGCCAGAGCACCGGCAACTACCGCGCCCAGAGACGCGGCGGCAAGGGCATCAAGGGCATGGCGGTGATGGAGGAGGACGTGGTGCACCAGTTGTTCGTCGCCTCCAGCCTGGATACCCTGCTCGTTTTCACCAGCATCGGCAAGGTGCACTGGCTTAAGGTGTACAACATTCCGGAGGCGGGACGCACCGCCAAGGGCAAATCCATCGCCAACCTGCTGGCGTTGAAACCCGATGAGAAAATAGCCAGCATTCTTTCCGTCAAAACTTTCGAGGAGAACAAGTATGTGCTCTGCGCCACCGAAAAAGGCGTCGTCAAGAAAACCTCTCTGATGGCCTACAGCAAGGCGCGGCAGGGCGGGATCATCGGGCTGACCCTCGACGAATACGATCAGGTGATTTCCGCCAATATCAGCGACGGAAAGCAGGACGTCCTGCTGGCCACGCAGATGGGCATGGCGATCCGGTTCAAGGAAACCGACGTCCGCCCAATCGGCCGCACGGGCCGCGGGGTTCAAGGCATCCGGTTTAAGGGCGACGACAAGGTGGTCGGCGCCGAAATCGTGGAACCCGGCAACACCATCCTCACGGTGACCAGCAACGGATACGGCAAACGCACCCGGCTGGAAGAATACCCAATGCAGGGCCGCGGCGGTCTGGGCGTCATCACCATTCGATGCAACGACAAGATCGGAAAGGTGATCGGCATCGAACGGGTAACCGACTCGGACGAATTATTGATAGTCACCTCCACCGGCAACATCATTCGCATGGCGGCTGACGAGATTTCCATCATCGGCCGCAACACCCAGGGCGTTCGCCTGGCGCGCATGGCGGATGATACCCGTGTGGTCGGGGTGGAAAAATTTGTAGAGTGATCCCGTCAAAACCTACCCCACCTGTATCCTCCACTTGGTAAGGGGAGGACTATTTAAGGCCAAGGGTTATGCAAAGGTCTCTTTGGTCCCGGGAGAAGGAAACACAGGTGTTCTTGAAACTCCGAAGCCCAATCGTTATTTATAGTGTGGTGTATTTTCTGTTCCTGTTCCTGTGGGCATGCAGCAATTCGCGCGTCGACCAACTGTTGCAGAAAGCCAACGAAGAATGGGTCCAGGGCCGCAACCATAGCGCCATAGAATTATTCAATGCGGTGCTGGAGATCGCCCCTTCCGGTTCCCAGGCCGAGGAATCCCTGTACCGGCTGGGCGAGATTTATTATTTCGGACTGGGGGAGACGGGCAAGGCGATCAGTTATTTTCAGGAGGTGGTCACTATCCGTCCGCGCGGCCCATTCGCTTACGGCGCGCAAAAATATATCGCGGAAATCGTGGAGCTCAACTTCCGCGACCTCGAACAGGCCATCATTGAATACCAGAAGCTGATCCACGAATACAAACAACCGGAAGAACACCCCGAACACCAGTTCCGCATCGCCGCCATCTATTTCAAAAAGCACAACTACGAACAGGCGCTCGTGGAGTTCGGCATCCTGGTGGAAACCTATCCCAGCAACCCGTGGTCCGAGGAAGCATATTTGCGCATGGCGGAAATCATGCACAACCTGGACCGCTGTGCCGAGGCCCGGGAAACGTCTTCCCAGTTCCGGGTGGTCTATCCGCAAAGTTCTTTCCGTGGGGAGATGGAGTTTGTCATGGCCTCCTGCCTGGAGGACGAGGGCAAACTGAGGCTGGCCTATAACCGGTTCAAAAAACTGGAAGGCGGTTACAAATACCCGGCCCTGTTGAAAATGAAACTGGAAGGCATCGAAGGCCGCATCAAAAAGGGCGGCAAATCCAAACGTAAAATTCCCAAACGTTATCGCAGAAAAACGCAAAGTTAATGCTCGATATCAAATCGATCAGGGAAAATCCCGAACACGTTAAAACCCAGCTGAACCGGCGCGGTCCCGGAACCTCGGCGGACCTGGACCGGCTGATCGCCCTCGACGCCGAACGCCGGACCGCGCTCAACAAATCCCAGACCCTTAAGAACCAAAAGAAAACCCTGTCGGCGGAAGTCGGCCAACTCAAAAAGCAGGGGCAGAATGCCGACGCCCTCATGGCGGAGGTCAAACAGCTCAACGATGAGATCAGAGCGTGGGACGACAAGTCCAGCGGTCTGGAAGAGCAGGTCCGCGCCACCCTGCTCCAAATCCCCAACCTGCCCAGCGAAAGCACGCCCGAAGGCGCCGACGAGTCCCGGAATGAGGAGATTAGGAAGTGGGGCGAACCGCCGCCCTTCGACTTCAAGCCGAAGAACCATCTGGAATTGGGCGAGGCTTTGGGACTGCTCGATCTGAAACGCGCCGCCAAAATTTCCGGCGCGCGGTTCGCCGTGTTCAAAGGACAGGGTGCCGCCCTGCTCCGGGCACTCATCCAGTTCATGCTCGACACCCAGACGCGCGAAAACGGCTACGAAGAGTTGTACCCGCCGGTGCTGGTCAACGAAGACAGCCTGCGGGGCACCGGCCAGCTTCCTAAATTCGAGGATGACTTGTTCAAACTGCGCGATGCCGAGTTGTTCCTCATCCCCACGGCGGAAGTGCCCGTCACCAATTACCACCGCGATGAAATTCTGCCGGAGGAATCGCTGCCGGTGAAATATGCCGCCTACACGCTGTGCTTCCGGCGCGAGGCGGGGTCTTACGGCAAAGACACCCAAGGCATCATCCGGCAACACCAGTTCGACAAGGTCGAGCTGGTGCAGTTTGTGAAACCCGACCGCTCTTACGACGCACTGGAAACACTGGTGACGCATGCTGAGTCCATCTTAAAGAAGCTCAACCTGCATTACCGGGTGGTCAACCTGTGCGCCGGCGACCTCGGATTTTCCGCCGCCCAGACGTACGACCTCGAAGTCTGGCTCCCCAGCCAGAACACCTACCGGGAAATATCCTCCTGCAGTAACTTCACCGATTACCAGGCGCGCCGCGCGATGATCCGGTACAAGCGCAAAGACGGCGGCAAACCGGAGCTGGTGCACACGGTCAACGGTTCCGGTCTGGCGGCGGGCCGCCTGTTCGTCGCCGTGCTCGAAAACTACCAGCAAGCCGACGGCACCCTCCGCGTCCCCGAACCCCTGCGCCGTTATATGGACGGGCTGGAAGTCATCGGCTCATAGGGCCCGGCCCTCTAACGAGGGGGGTGACGGGCTGACCGTTCAGGACAAGACAGTATCCTTGAGCGCAATTTAGGATTTTAAATTTGCTCCGGGCCTTGCCCGGCCCTTGAACTTTGGCCGGGAACACGGTACCTTTCCCTTAACAGGTAAGGGCAAGAGAAAACCGTGAGGCGCAACCCTCTACCGAGGGATGGAACTGGCTGACCGGTAAGGGCAAGAGAAAACCGTGAGGCGCAATTCAAGGGTTTTAAGTTACCCGCGGCGATTCGCCGCTCCCTTAACAGGGAGGGGATATTTGCTAACCGTTGCCGGCAATAAAAATTCCTGGGGCGCAGTTCACGGTTTAAAATTACCTGCGGAGGTTCTCCGCTGGACACGCCGGAATATGGAGGGATGGCCGAGTGGTTTAAGGCGGCGGTCTTGAAAACCGTTGTACGAAAGTACCGTGGGTTCGAATCCTACTCCCTCCGCCAGCGTGACGCTGGACCCGGACTTGCTGACGGTTACCGGCCAGAGAGATCCCTGGGCGCCAACAAAGTATCCCTCCCCTTACCAAGGGGAGGATACAGGTGGGGTTATATGTTCCCTTCCTCTTGTTTCAAATAATAAAACGGAGAGGTGGCCGAGTTGGCTTAAGGCGCACGCCTGCTAAGTGTGTGTAGGCTAATCCCCTACCGTGGGTTCGAATCCCACCCTCTCCGCCACTCCATACCAGGAGAGGGGACTGGCTAATCCCCATTGGGCGAACAAGGATTCTTGGGCGCAATTCAAAGTATCCCTCCCTTTTGAAAGAGAGGTGAGGAGGGGTTATATCAACCACCCCTGTATCCCCTCCTTAAAAAGGAGGGGAGCGTTATTCATGAAAAATATAATCTTATTAATTTTTATGGTGTTGATGGTCATCGCCGGCTGCGGTGAGGCACCGGAGCGCAAGATCGAGGGTGCCATCGACATCTCCGAAACCGGGATGACCGGCGCGAAGCCCGCGG
>CAYPKH010000194.1:0-4339 GCA_964411245.1 uncultured Nitrospina sp. | reverse complement strand
AACCGGAAAATCCGCAAGGTGGATTCCCGGGGAATCGTGTCCACCCTGGCTTTGAAGCACTGGCAGGAAATTGCCGATGAAGAAATTCACCCCAATGGCATTGCCATCAATGCGTCCGGAGAAATATTTGTTTCCGATTCGGGAAGTAGTAAAATCAGGAAAATCGACCGGAACCAGACCGTGACGACGTTTGCCGGCTCGGGGGCGTTTGAAGACAGCGGCGACGGAGGCCCGGCCATCGAAGCGGGTATCCGGTCTCCGGGAGGATTGATCTTCAGCCCGGACGGAGAATTGTTCGTCGCCGAAGAAACCAGCCACCGCATCCGCAAAATCAACAAGGAGGGAAATATCCTTCTTGTGGCGGGGACGGGCGTGGCCGGTTATAGTGGGGACGGCGGCCCCGCAACCCGGGCGCAGTTGAAAAGTCCCTACCGCATGGTTTTCGACCGGGAAGGGAACCTGTACTTTTCGGACCGGGACAACCACCGGATCCGGAAAATCGATCCCCAGGGCATCATCTCCACGGTCGCCGGCAACAGCAATATCGGCTGGTTGCAGGACGGTTTGGAAGTTCGAATAACGGTGCATAATTTTCCATGAAAACATTTTGTCTGAAAACGAGGGGTGTGCGTTGGCTGGGAGCGGCGGTTCTGCTTCTGGCGGGGATGGGGACCGCCTGGGCGCTGGATATGAATGCGATCATCCTGAAGGAACTGAAGCAGGACGGCAAATACCTGAAACTGAGTTACAGCGGGATGCTGTATGATCAGGGCATTCAACAACTGGCGCAGTCGAGGCTTCTGGGAAATGTGGAAACCCTCGACTTGAATACCCATAATATCGGGGACGAGGGCGCGGAGGCGCTGGCGCAATCCAAATATCTCCAGAATCTGAAGGTCCTCAATCTGTTCAACAACCAGATTGAAAGCGACGGCGTGAAAGCTCTGTTCGAATCCAAGGCCTATCCCAAGTTGTCCACGATCAGTTTGTTCGGAAACAAGATCGGACCCAAAGGGGCCCAAGCCATTGCCGAGTCCCAAACGGTAATTAAACTTGTTTCGTTGGATCTTACCGGGAACCAGATCGGCGACGAAGGTCTCAAAGCGTTAGCTCAATCCGAGGTGATGAGCCATATCAAGGAGTTGCGGCTGGCGGGCAACGGAATCAGCGATCGGGGCCTCAAGTTTTTAAGCCAATCCAAACATTTGGTTCATCTCGAAATCCTGGACCTCGGAGAAAATAAAATTGGACCCGACGGCATCCAGAGTCTGGCCGATTCCAAGACCCTGACTCGCCTCAAAACCCTGTCGCTTAAAAATAATAAGCTGGGGGATCAGGGCATGCTCTCCATGACCCAATCGCCGGTGTTCAAAAACCTGATCGAGCTGGACCTGCAATGGAACGGCATCACCACCCAGGGGGCTCTGTATTTGGGAAACTCCAAGGTGTTGCTCAGCCTGCAGTTCCTCCGGATGTGGGGCAACGAGATTGGAGAAAAAGGGGTAGCAGCCATTAAGACCAAATTGAAGGGGATTAAGAATCCCCTTTACCCATCCGCTGCAAGTGACTGACATGACCGAGAAAAACTTATCCGAAATGGCGGCAGACGCCAAAGCCGCGGCTCTGGTACTCGCCCGGTTGGATACCGGGACCAAGAACCAGGTGTTGCAGGCCATGGCGGTGCAGATTGAAAACCATTGCGCCGAAATTCTGGAGGCCAACCGCAAGGATCTGGAGTTCGCCAAGAAAGAGAACATTCCCGGCCACCTCATGGCGCGCCTGGCGGTGGACGAAATGAAGGTCCGGGGCATGGCCCAGGGCATCCGCAGTGTCTCCGAACTGCCCGACCCGGTGGGGCAGAGCCAGGGGGCGATGGAGCTGGACGACGGACTGGAATTGACCCGCGTCTCCTGTCCGATCGGGGTGATCGGTGCTATCTTCGAATCCCGGCCCGACGCCGTTCCCCAGATTTCCTCCTTGTGCTTTAAATCGGGCAACGCAGTGATTTTGAAAGGCGGCGCCGAGGCGCAACACTCCAACCGGGTGATTGTCGGTCTCATTCAACAAGCCCTGTCGGAGGTGGAGGGCGTGCCGGCCGCGGCGGTGCAATTGATCGAAACCCGGGCCGAAGTGGCGGAAATGTTGAAGCAGGATCAATACATCAATCTGGTGGTCCCGCGTGGAAGCAACCAGTTTGTCCGTTACGTCCAGGAGAATACCAAGATCCCCGTCCTCGGGCATTCGGAGGGCTTGTGCCACGTGTATATCGATGAGGAAGCGGATGCCGACAAGGCCATCCGCGTGGCCATCGATTCCAAAATCCAGTATGCTGCTGCCTGCAATGCGATGGAAACCCTGCTCGTGCATGAAGGGATCGCTCCGGATGTGCTGCCGTCCCTGGTGGCGCAATTGCGCGAGAAGGAGGTGGAACTGGTGGGTTGCCTGAAAGCCTGCAGTCTGATTCCCGACCTGAAAAAGGCGGAGGACGGCGACTGGGACGCTGAATACAACGACCTCAAGTTGTCCGTCAAACTGGTGGATGATATGGCGGAAGCCATCGACCATATCAACACTCACGGGTCGGGCCACACGGACACCATCGTCACCGAAAACCGGGAGAAGGCCGAACGGTTTCTGAACGAAGTGGATTCGGCCAGCGTCATGGTGAACGCCTCCACCCGGTTTGCGGACGGGTTCCGGTTTGGCCTCGGCGCGGAAATCGGGATCAGCACCAATAAAACCCATGCCCGGGGACCGGTCGGTTTGGAAGGCCTCGTTATTTATAAATACAAACTGGTGGGCAACGGCCAGATTGTGGCGGATTATTCGGGAAAAAATGCAAAATCCTTCAAGCACAAACCACTGGATGCATAAGCGGGGGCCGCAGATGGGTGAACCGGTGCGCGGAGTGAAGTGGGTTGTCGGGATGGTATGCTGATTTATGGAAAATGAATCACACCACCGGCCCGAACCGGTCTACACCGACTCCCCGGAATATCCGCCTTTTCCCGGCCCGCGATTTCCCATCAATGCCAAAACCCTTTCCATTTTTTTCGGATTGTTTGCCGCCACGGTATTCACCACCTGGATGGTGCAAGGACCCTGGTTTTCGTTCGGCCTGATCCTGATCCTGGCCACTCACGAATTCGGCCACTACTGGGCCTGCCGGGTGAATAACGTCAATGCCACCCTGCCGAATTTTATTCCTGTTCCCCCGATACCCTTTTTTCTGAACATTGGAACGATGGGGGCGTTCATTATGATCAAGGAGCCGACACCCAACCGCAGGGCGTTGATGGAGATCGGCGCTTCCGGCCCCATCGCGGGATTTATGGTGGCCGTTCCCGTTCTGCTGATCGGTTTGTTGAACTCGCATATAACTCCCGAACAGAATGTGGATCCGATGACTTCCATCCGATTAGGAGATTCACTGATATTTTTGGGGATGGTCAAGATGACTTTGGGGATCAACCCCTTTTCCATAGAGGAGACCGTTATGTTGCATCCCCTGGCTTTTGCCGGTTGGCTGGGGATGTTTTTCACCGCGTTGAATCTGTTGCCGATGGGCCAACTCGATGGCGGGCATGTGATTTATTCTCTTTTTAATTCAAAGCATGCTTATGTCGCCCGGTTGAGTTTTCTGGCGTTACTGCCACTGGGATTTTATTGGGCCGGATGGTGGGTCTGGGCCGCTCTGGTGTTTCTGTTGGGTTTGAGACACCCGCCGGTTCTGGATGAATTGGAACCGCTGGAGCCCAAACATCGTTTTATCGGTTATTTCTCCATCGTCATATTCATCCTCACCTTTGTCCCGGTCCCGTTTGCTCTGATTCAATAGTTAAAGCAATAACCCATTATAAATTAAATGTTTAAGTGAATTTTTGGGCTTTGGTAAAGGCTCCTTTTTGGCAAAAAAGTTGAATTTTTAAATCCTTAAAAAACAAAGGGTTATAAATTTACTCTTGGGAGGGCCGCCCCGGCGCCTACTTGAGATAACCCTCGTATCTATTTGAATTTATTTATATTACACAATTTTTAGCGGTTATTTTGGGGCGGTTCTGGACTTAAAATTATATTGACTCAACCCGTCCGCTATGATAAATTCTTCTAATCAAAGGTTGGGATACTGGACAGTATGCCTGAATTTTAGGCAAAATACCTCAAAGAGTAATGCTTGGTTGCCATCAAGGTCTCTTTTCGGTTGTTCAGTATCCCTCTTTTTTCCTTCCAACACTATTCCCAATCCATTTTGAGCCTTCCAGGGGGTTTAAGCGAAGCCTGAGTCCATAATGCCCATCGTTTGCCATTCCATTCGAGTGATTCTATTGTTTCCATATTT
>CAYPKH010000193.1:0-4340 GCA_964411245.1 uncultured Nitrospina sp. | reverse complement strand
GTTGGCGCGCACTTCCCTGGGGAAGCCGTTTGCCCACCAATACGATAACCGTCTATTGAATTGGATTATTCGCCAGATTGACGAGAACGCCTGGAAGGTGGTAGCCTTTGTCCGCCTCAATCCGGCTTTTCCCTCCGGCCCGGTCAATTTCATTTTTGGGTTGACGTCCATCAACTTCGCGACCTATTCCTATGCCACCTTCATTTTTCTGTTCCCACCCTCCCTGGCCGTCGCCCTGATTGGCGCCGAGGCGGGAAACATAATCTTAGAGGGAAAGTCTCTCGAATTACTCAGGATCCTTTCCATGACTCTCGTCGGCATTTTGATTCTTTTGATCGGGTATTGGTCCGGAAGATCGTTGCTGAAAAAAGATCAAACCTAGAAAGGATGCAATGAAAATCACCCTGATTGTTTTGGCCCTCAATGAAGTCGACGGTATGCGCGAGATCATGCCCCAAATCCACCCCGACTGGTGCGACCAGATCATCATCCTGGATGGCGGGTCGACCGACGGGACCCTCGAATACGCGAAGGAACAGGGTTACTTTGTTTATGTCCAAAAGGAGAAGGGGATCCGGTTCGCTTACCGGGAAGTCCTGCCCTATATCGAAGGGGACGTCGTCATCACCTTCAGCCCGGACGGCAATTCGATCCCGGAACTGCTTCCGGACCTCATTGCCAAGATGAAGGAGGGGTACGACATGGTGATCGTTTCGCGGTATCTTGGAAACGCCAAAAGCGAAGATGACGACATCGTGACCGGGTTCGGAAACTGGCTTTTTACGAGCACGGTTAATTTTCTTCACGGCGGGAACTACACCGATGTCATGGTCCTGTATCGCGCCTATAAAACCCAAATGATCTACGATTTGGATTTGGATAAAGATGAAAGCTTCGCCCTTCCCGAGAAGTTGTTTTTCACCCGGATTAGCTGGGAACCCCTGTTGTCCGTTCGCGCCCTCAAAAGAAAATTAAAGGTTGGTGAAATCCCCGGCGATGAACCGCCCCGAATTGGCGGGGAAAGAAAACTTCAGATATTGCGCTGGGGAGCGGCCTATTATTTTCAATTTTTCCGCGAGCTGTGGTTTTGGCGTTGATAACATTTTCCGCGGGTGCCGCCTGACTGCTTGCCCGCAAAGTAAACGGGAACCATTGTCGCCTTTCCAACCCTTCTTGTTCTCATGCAATGGCTACTCTTTTCCCGTTCCGAATATCCTGCTCCCTGTTGATCTTTAAGGCCTTTTGATTGACTGAGGGTGGCCTGAATTGGCCCTGATGGATTGAAATCCGGCATAATAAGCATTAGAATTAAATAGGAGGGTAGCAAACGTTCTTTGAATGGTCACCAAAATCAAAAACTTTAAATATATCAGTGGGTAGGGGCCGAGGGTCCCCTCCTCATCCTAAAGGCATTCAGTTGGATATTCTTCTCGTCACGCCTCCCAGCAAGGACAAAGTTTTTCAGGAATTGGGCAAGTCATTGACCGCCATCGAACCGCCGGTCTGGTCCATGCTCCTGGCGACTTTTATGGGTCAAAAAGGGCACTCCGTCCGAATTCTGGATGCCGAAGCCGAGGGCATTGGATTCGACGAAACCGCGCGAAGGATTATCGAAACCGATGCCGCCGTAACCGTGTTCGTGAATTACGGCCACCAGCCCTCCGCCTCCACCCAATGCATGCCCGCCGGCCAAGCGGTGTGCGAACGCGTGGCCGCCGGCGCCCCGCAAATGAAAACCCTGGTCATGGGAACCCACGCTTCCGCATTACCCGAACGCACTCTGCGGGAGGAACCTTACACTTACGTGTGCGAAGGCGAAGGCCCGTATACGATCCTTCATTTACTCGAAGAGCTGAAATCCGGTCAGCCCCGGTTGAATCGGGTTCCCGGACTCTGGTACCGGGACAACGGTGCCATCGCCCACAACCCGGCCGCTGAGAACCTGCCGGACCTGGACCGCGAAATTCCACGGCAGGGCTGGGAGATGATCGATATGAGCCGATACCGCGCCCACAACTGGCACTGCTTCGACCATATCAACGAACGACAGCCCTACGCCTCCCTGCAAACCAGTCTGGGGTGCCCGTACAAATGCTCCTTCTGTTGCATCAACGCCCCTTTTGGCCAGCCCGGCATCCGCTATTGGTCGCCGCAAAGCGTGGTCGATCAGATCGACCATCTGGTGGACACCTACGGCGTCAAAAACATCAAGATCCCCGATGAAATGTTCGTGTTGAGCGAGCAACACGTCATGGGCATCTGCGACCGGATCATCGAGCGCGGATACGACCTCAACATCTGGGCCTACGCCCGGATCGATACGGTCAAGGACCGCTATCTGGAAAAATTAAAACGCGCCGGGTTCAACTGGCTGGCGCTGGGTATTGAGTCGGGTAGCAAGTACGTGCGCGACGGCGTCGAAAAAGGCCGGTTCGGCGACACCGATATCCTGCGCACCACCGGCAAAATCAAGGAGCACGGCATTTACATCATCGCCAATTATATTTTCGGCCTGCCGGACGACACCCGGGCCAGCATGCAGGACACTTTGGATCTGGCTCTCGAGATCAATGCCGAATGGGCGAATTTCTATTGTGCCATGGCCTATCCGGGGTCGCCCCTGTACGTTCGGGCGAAGGAGTTGGGCCAACCCCTGCCGGACGATCCGGGGGGTCCCGGCTGGATCGGGTATTCGCAACACGCGTATGAATCGTTGCCTCTGCCGACGGAAACGCTGACGTCTCAGGAAGTGCTCGATTTCCGCGACGAAGCGTTCGACACCTATTTCACCCATGGGCCTTATCAATCCATGGTGCGGGAGCGGTTTGGCCAGGCGTTGGTGGACCACATCAACGATATGGTCAAAGTCAAAATCAAACGAAAACACCGGGATGTCTTGAGTGCCACCTGATTTGAAACGCTGATGTGAGGATGGAATGATCCGTTACCCCTATAATGGACTGGAGTTTACATTCGCTTCCAGTCCGGATGAAAAATACGAAGCCGATTTCCTCATCGGCCTGTACCGGGGCATGTTGCGCATTCGGATGATCCAGGAAGCCATCGAAAGCCGCTACCACGAAGACGAGATGAAAACTCCCATTCATCTGGTGATCGGGCAGGAAGCAACCTCCGTCGGCGTGTGCGCCGCGTTGCGCGATACGGATCTGGTCTACAGCAGTCACCGCACCCAGGGCAATTATCTGGCCAAGGGCGGATCGCTCAAAGGCATGCTGTCCGAACTGTACTGCCGGGCGAACGGTTGCGTCGGGTCGCGGGGCGGCTCCATGCACCTCCTCGACAAAAGCGTAGGCTATGCGGGATCGTCCGCCCTTGTGGCCGGGTCGGTGCCGATCGCCACCGGTTCCGCGTTTGCCGCCCAATATTTGAAGAAGGATCAGGTCAACGTCGTGTTTTTCGGAGACGCGGCGACCGAGGAAGGCGCGTTGTGGGAAGCCTTGAACTTCGCCGCCCTCAAATCCCTGCCGGTCATTTACGTGTGCGAAAACAATTTCTATTCCGTTTGCTCCTCCCTGGAGGTGCGTCAGCCCCGGGTGGACATCTATAAAAAGGCAGAATCGTTCGGGTTGAACAGTGTGCGGATCGACGGCACGAAAGTCCTTGATGTCTTCGAGGCCACCCGGGAAGCGGTGGATCGGGCCCGGTCCGGCGGCGGTCCGTCGTTCATCGAATCGGTGGCCTACCGCTGGCGGGGTCACGGCGGCGCTGGCGACGACAGCGCCTCGGGTTATCGCGATATAAAAGAAGCCCAGGCCTGGCAGGAATTCTGTCCCATTACCGGTTTGTACCGGAATCTGGTACAACAGAACCTCATCGACGAGCCCCGGCAAACCGCTATAACGGAAAATATTTGCGAGGAAATTCTGGAGGCGTTCGAACACGCCATCAACAGTCCCAATCCGGAAGAGAAAGATTTAAGCACTCATGTGTACAGCGACTGATTCAATAACAGGAGATTGATCATATGCCGTGGGCGGAAGCGTTAATCACCTCAAAAGCCGTGCAACCGGAAGTGACGGAGGAGGGCCGAGTTCTGGATTATGTCCAGGCCCTGCATGAGGCCCTGAGTCTGGCGTTGAAGCTGGACCCCAAGTTCACGTTCGCCTGGTACCAGCGGGCCCGCGCCACGCAGGAGCTCGACGCCACACAGGGAGCGCCGACCGACCCCGCCCGGACCCCCAGGCCCAACCCCCTCCACCGGATCGCCTACCCCCGCCGTGGCTCGAACCACCACCCGCAGGCAAGCTCCGACGACGCGCGGACGGTCCTCCTCGAGGCGGTCCCCCGAGTGATGGGGACGCATCCTCACGGCCGGTTCG
>CAYPKH010000192.1:0-4341 GCA_964411245.1 uncultured Nitrospina sp. | reverse complement strand
CGAATAAAATAATGGCGGCTCCAATAAGGCAAAAGGAGGCCCCCAACAAATCCCAACCATCGGGTTGAGTGCCTTCCACGATCCAGAGCCACACCAGACAAGCAACGATATAAACACCGCCGTAGGCCGCATAGGCTCTGCCTGCAAACGCCACGTCAATTCGGCTCAATAATAAGGCAAAGACCACCAAAGCCAGAAGACCCGGGACCGTCCAGTAAACGCTTTTGCCCAGGCGAAGCCAGGCCCAAAACGCAAAGCAACCCCCGATTTCAGCAATAGCCGCGACAATGTATAAAGCAAACGAGCCCATCGAAAGTTCCCTCTCGCGGGTCACTTTAAAATCTCGGTTGGCGAAGGTAACTGACCGATCGCGCAACCCGGATTCAGCGGGATTGGCCCTGCGCCGAGCAGTGGAGCTGGGGGGGCTCGAACCCCCGGCCTCTTGAGTGCGATTCAAGCGCGCTCCCAACTGCGCCACAGCCCCAGGCTCTTCGTGCATGGAAATATCATATCATGGACCGGGCGGAATACCTCCGCAGTTAATTGAAAAACCTCGGCTGTCCTTGTTGTTGAGGGCACCACTCTTATTCGAATCATACAAGAGCGACAGGAAAAAATCAGCTCCGGGCCTTTCCCGGGCGTCACGCTGGGCGGCGAACCGCCGCAGGTAGCTTTAAAGCTTTGGTTGGCGAAGGTAACTGACCGATCGCGCAACCCGGATTCAGCGGGATTGGCCCTGCGCCGAGCAGGCGGAGCACCTCCGCGGGTTACTTTAAAACCTTGGCTGGCGAGGGACTAAGGTAGACTTGATTGGCTAGATCGTCGACTTTGTATTTGCGGGCGTGGCGTTTGATCAGTGTGACGGGTTTTATCAATGATGCCGACCCGTTGCGATAATTCTCGATAGCTCGGATGACATTTTGTGTCTCCGCTTCCGGCAATGACTTTTTAAAAACCCTGAGCATGTGATTTAAAACGGCGGCGTTTTTCTTCACCGTGGTTTTAAAGGTCAACGCCTGCATGAACTGTTCGGCGTAACGGGTTTTCCATTGCGCAGGAGACCACCGGCGGGCCCGCTCTATCAGCTTTGCGAGTGCGGCTTCGTGTTTGCGGCTGTGGGCCATCAGCAGATACTTGTGCGTCTTGTGAAACTCCGCTAATGCTTTTCGCGAAAACCGGCCGTTGAACAATTGCGACAAGCGGTGGTACGCCAATACACGGGTGATAAAATTATCGCGCACCCGTGCGTTCTGCAGACGGTTCTCGTCTTCCACCGGGATCGGTGAGAATTGCCGTATGAAAAGATCGGCTAACAAGCCGCGTCCTTGGGCCGTGGTTGTTCCATTTTGGGCAGACACCGGAATACCGACCACACCACAGGAAGGCGACCTCGATTTAAAAATGTAGCCGCACACCCCCAGCTTCGCCAACTCCCGTGACCGCTTGCGGGCGTAACGCGTCATACGCGCCGTCCAGTCGGTTGCCGATTCGGTTCCCACCAGCCGGGGGGATTTCAAATTTCCCATCAACCGCACCGCCTCGCGCGGCACGCCCATGCCGATCTCCACCTCGGGGCAGGTCGGCACCCATTCGAATATCCGCCCCAGCTGATTCTTCACGGTCCGGTCCCGTTTGTGATTGCCGTCCCAGCGCACCGGCTCGCCTAGCAGGCAACTGCTGACGCCGACCTTGATTCTGGATTGGGACCTGCGGCTGGCCATGGCAAAGGGTTCCATATATATAATGACCGGATCGGTCCGGCTATCATATCAGAACGCGGGCGGGCTTTAATCCGGAATCCCATATTCGCCAAAATAAACTTGCGGCCAAGTGCGCGGAGCGGTATTTTGGAGACAACAGGCGTGCGCTTTCCCGAATCCATGAATGCCCCGCAACGTTTGGGAAAGTATGATATTTTCCGGGGCATTCTTCCTGCCACCCCCCTTGTGCCCGGTGCCCTCAGCCCCTTATGAAAATCCTGGTCATCGATACCGACAGCGAGCGGGTCCGCTTCCTCAAAACTCTGGAGTCCGCGGGCCATCTCGTCCAGACCTTCGGGACCGGTGCCGAGGCCGGTGAGTGGTTAGACTGGGCTGATTTTCAGGTACTGGTACTGGGTCCGCAACAAATTTCCGGAGAGACCGTAACAGCGATTTCCAAAGGGCGGCAATCGCAGGCAGGAAAATTTTCTCCTTTGGTGGTGGCGATGGGGTCCCAACCGGAACGGCCGGCCCAAGCGTCTGGAATCGATCACTTTCTCCCAATGCCGATTGATGAAAAAACGGTGTCGGCGTTACCGGGCCTGGCCGCCGTGCCGCCGGAACCGGATGCCATCGACTACCCCGCCGCCCTGGAAATATGCGACGGCGACGAAGATCTGTTGCGCGAAATCGCGAACATCTATTTGAAGGATGGTCCGCAACGCATGAAACGGCTGACCCGGGCTAAAGACGAAAGCCATTGGAAGGAGGTTCAGGAAGCCGCGCATTTAATCAAAGGATCCGCGCTGAATTTATCCGCCGCGCCCCTGCGCATTGCCACTGGGCATCTCGAACGTGCCGGAGAGGCCGGGAACCGGGCGCACATTCTCTTCTGGTACGAGCAGGTGGTGTATGAACACCATCGGCTGGAAGGCCGTTTGCGGGGTTGGTTGGGAGGTCCGGCGGCCTCTCCATAAATCGTTTCAAAAAAAGGGTTTGTAAGGCCGGCCCGCGGCACGTGCCGGAAAACGCTTGCAACCCCCGGCCGGATTGTGTACAAAGCTAAACTCTGTTCAAATCCGCCGGCTTGGGATACACTGTCCCCTTCCGGTAGCAATGTTTATCCGTTATGGAGGTTTCATTGGCTAATCATAAGTCCGCAATTAAACGCAACCGGCAGAACCACAAGCGTAATGCCCGCAATACCAGTTACCGCACGCAGGTGAAGAGCCATACCAAGAAAGTATTATCTGCCTTGGCAGAAAAAAACGTGGAGGCGGCACAACAAAGCCTGCGCGAAGCGGAAACGGTTATCACGAAAGTGGCCAGCAAAGGTGTGCTGCATCCCCGAGCCGCGTCCCGGAAAATCTCCGGCCTCGCCAGGAAGGTTCACCAGCTGTCAACCGCCGGTTGAACACAACCGCAACACCAGCGTTTCGAGAATGCCCTCCGGCGCCTTGCCGGAACCTTTCAGTTCCCGGTCCGCTTGAAACAGACTCCGGAATCCCTCCCGCAATTGTCCTTCGCTGAATTTTCCCGTATACCGCAGGGCCTGTTCCGCCTGGAACGGCGCGATTCCCATTTTTTGCGCGATGCGTGAGGGCGGGGTGCCGGTGGTTTGATGGTGCTTGACCTCCCAGATCAGACGGAACTGCCAGGCGATCATTCCCAGCAGTTTAACCGGTGGTTCGCCGTGTTCCAGATGGTTGCGCAGAATGCTGAGCGCCCGCGCGGGGTTTTTTGCTTTTAAAGCATCGGTCAGGTCGAACACGTTTTCAAGCCGTGTCTCCCCGACCACCGCCATGACCGCCTGCTCGTCGATCGATTGGGCCTTGCCGGCAAAGGTGATGGTCTTTTCCAGTTCGCCCGCCAGCAGGCCGGGCTTGAGCCCCACGCGCTCGACCATCAAACGCGCCGCGCCTGCGGTCAACATGCGTCCCGATTCCTTCGCGCGGCTTTTCAGCCAGGCGATCAATGCCGGCTCGCCGGGAGCGGCGCATTCTCCCGCGCCTTTTAATTTGGCCAGCGCCTTATACACTTTTCGTTTGCGGTCGGCTTTGCGGGCGGTCAGCACCAGGCAGGCCTCCGGAACGGGATCGGACACGTAATCGAGGAGAGGCGTCACCTGGCCATCCTCCCATTGGACTTCGTCGAGGCCGCGGACGATCACCAATTTTTCCCCGCCGAAAAATGAAAGGGTTTTGCAGGCGCCGATCCATTCGTGGACGGTGCTGGTTTTCGCCTCGAAGGTTTCGAAATTGAAATCCCGGTTGTCCGGCGTGATCCATCGCCGGGTCAGCGCGGCGATGAGTTCCCTCTGGAAAAAATCCTCCTCGCCGTAAAAAAAATAAACCGGATGCGGTTGGCCCGATTCGAGTTGCTGGATCAGTTCCAATGCCGTCACGAAGCGCTCCGTTTAAAATTTATCGTTGACCAGGCTGACCAGCCGCTGGGACAACACCCGGTAGGTTTGGACCAGGGCTTCCTGCCGCGAGGCCTCCGAGCTGACGACGTTGTTGTCCGCCAGGTAATCCCAGCGCGTCTTTAATTTCTGCTTGAGGTAGGTGCGGTTGTTCACCCGGTCCATCACCTTTACCCGGGCCCCGATATACACCCAGTACTCGATCGCCACATCATTCAC
>CAYPKH010000191.1:0-4348 GCA_964411245.1 uncultured Nitrospina sp. | reverse complement strand
CACCCACCTGCTGGAAGGCGGGGCCGATCTGCGTACCATACAGGAGATGCTGGGCCACGCCAGCCTGTCCACCACCCAGAAATACACGCACCTGACGGTGGACTGGCTGATCGAAACCTACGACCGGGCCCACCCCCGGGCACATCATCCAAAATCCCCGTCACCCAAACAATCTTGAGTCCAGAGAACAAAAAAACCAGTCCATTTTTCATAAAAAATCTCCTCTTAAGACTATTCCCGACCTCGGAGGGTAGGCCCCCACCATTCATAAATCGGCCCTATTGCCTTTGACAGCAAAGGGGCGCGCCACGGATCCTCAATCCAAACTATCATCCATGTAAATTAGTATTAGATCGCTTAAGCTTATAGTATAGTGAAAACCCCGGGAATCCGATCCTCCGAAAGGCCCGTTGGTTAACCCATAAATATCTGATTGAGAACATATTATAGCGGAAACTCCAGGAATGAAAAACGCCATCAAAAAGGTTAAAATAGCCCCATGACACAGCACCCGGAAATTCACGGCACCACGATTCTGGTGGTCCGGGCCAACGGTAAAGTGGCGGTGGGCGGCGACGGCCAGGTCACCCTGGGCAACACCATCATGAAACACACCGCCAGCAAGGTCCGCCGGATGTACAAGGACAAGATCATCGGCGGATTCGCCGGCGGCACCGCCGACGCCTTCGCCCTGTTCGCCCGCTTCGAGGAAAAGCTGGAAAAGTATAACGGCAACCTCGCCCGCTCGGCGGTGGAACTGGCCAAGGACTGGCGCACCGACAAACTGCTGAGACGCCTCGAGGCCATGCTGGTGATCGTCGATGAAGAAAAATCGTTTCTGATCTCCGGCACCGGCGACGTGGTCGAGCCCGACGACGGCATCATGGGCATCGGCTCCGGCGGCATGTTCGCCCAGGCCGCCGCCCAGGCCCTGGCAGCGCATACGCAGATGGGAGCGCGGCAGATCGTGGAAGAGGCGATGAAGATCGCCGGGTCCATTTGTATCTATACCAATTCGAACCTCACGATTGAGGAACTGTAATTCATGGAACACGCATTAGAAACACCCAAAACCGGGGAGCAGTCCCGGCGTGATTTCATGGCGTCGCTGACGCCGAAAAAAATCGTCGGCGAACTGGACAATTTTATCGTCGGGCAGACCCAGGCCAAGCGGGCCGTGGCCATCGCCCTGCGCAACCGGTGGCGGCGGCTACAACTGCCCGATAACATGCGGGACGAAGTGGCGCCCAAAAATATTCTCATGATGGGCCCCACGGGCGTCGGTAAAACCGAAATCGCCCGGCGGCTGGCGAAGCTGTCCCGGTCTCCCTTCATCAAGGTTGAAGCCTCCAAGTACACCGAGGTCGGCTATGTCGGACGCGACGTCGAATCGATGGTCCGCGATCTGGTGGAGCTGACCAAACGCATGGTCCAGGAGGAAATGGAGCAGGCGGTTCAGGAAAAGGCCCGGGAATATGCCGAAGAACGCCTGCTGGATATCCTGTTGCCCCCGCACCCGAGCCATGAGTCGCCGGGAAGCCGGGAGTTCGCGTCCGATACCCTCGGCAAACAGCAGTACGAACAGACGCGGGAAAAATTCCGCGGCTATCTGCACGACGGACGGTTTGAGGACCGGGTGGTGGAAATTGAAATCGAAGAGCGGTCGGGTCCCATGATGGAAGTCATCTCGCCTCCCGGCATGGAAGACATGGACAGCAACATCAAGGATATGCTCAGCAACCTGATGCCCAAGAAAATCAAGCACAAAAAAATGAAGGTGCCCGATGCGCTGAAAATCCTGACCCAGCAGGAAGCGGAAAACCTGATCGATCCCGACCAAACGGTGCAGGAGGCCATCGACAGGGCGCAACAGAGCGGCATCATTTTCATCGACGAGATCGACAAGATCACCGGACGCCAAACCATGCAGGGGCCGGACGTGTCGCGGGAAGGCGTTCAGCGCGACCTGCTGCCGATCGTCGAGGGCTCCAGCATCAACACCAAATACGGGATCGTCAAAACCGATCACATCCTGTTCATCGCCGCCGGCGCGTTTCATGGTTCGAAACCGTCGGACCTGATCCCGGAATTTCAGGGCCGGTTTCCCATCCGCGTCGAGTTGGAGCCGTTGACTGAGGAGGATTTTTTCCGCATTTTGACTGAACCGGACAACGCGCTGATCAAACAGTATACCGGCCTCCTGGCCACGGAGGACGTGCATTTGAAATTCGCAACCGACGCCATCCGGGAAATCGCGCGGATGTCCGCCTACGTCAACGAACGCACGGAAAATATCGGCGCGCGGCGGCTCCAGACCGTCATGGAAAAACTGCTGGAGAGCATTTCGTTCGACGCGCCGGACATGAAAAACCAGAAGTGCAACATCGACGCCGCTTACGTGAAGGACAAACTGAAAGACATTATCGAAAACGAAGACCTGAGCCGATACATCCTCTAATCGCCTATGAAAAAAAGCATCCAGAAAGCGGAAGTCCTGATCGAGGCCCTCCCGTTCATCAAAACGTTTTACAACAAGACTCTGGTTATCAAATACGGCGGCAACGCCATGGTCTCCGAGGAGTTGAAAAACAACTTCGCACTGGACGTGGTGATGATGAAATACATCGGCATCAACCCTGTCATTGTCCACGGAGGCGGACCGCTGATCGGCAAAACGCTGGAGCGGTTCGGCATTCAATCTAAATTCATCGACGGCCAGCGCGTCACCAGCGAAGAGATGATCGACGTGGTGGAAATGGTGCTCGGCGGCAAGATCAACCAGGACATCGTCTCCCTCATCAACCGGCATGGCGGCAACGCCGTCGGCATCACCGGCAAGGACGGCGATTTGATCCAGGCCAAACGGTTTCGCAAGGTCAAAAAATGTCCTGAAACCAACCGGCCGGAGATCATCGATCTCGGCCTGGTCGGCGACATCAAACAGGTCAACGCCAATATCCTGAACACGCTTGACCGGGCGGAGTTCATCCCTGTCATCGCCCCCATCGGTCGGGGAGAAAATGGGGAAACACTGAACATCAACGCCGATTTCGTCGCCGCCAAAATCGCCGGTGAGCTGAAAGCGGAAAAACTGTTGCTGATGACGGACGTCGAAGGCGTCAAGGACAAAAACGGCAAATTGATCACCGGCCTCACCAGGAAAGACGCGCAAAAACTGATCCGGTCCAAGGTGATCAAGGACGGCATGCTGCCGAAGGTGAACTGTTGCCTGGAAGCGCTCAAGGAAGGGGTGACCAAAACTCACATCGTCGACGGGCGGGTGAAGCACGCCCTGCTCCTGGAACTATTCACCCAGGCCGGTGTCGGCACCCAGATCGTCGAAAAGTGAGCAGGGTGCCCCTGCAGGCCGGGCAAGGCCCGGGGCTAACTAAAAACCGTGAATTGCGTTCAACGATTCTCTTTTACCGTTGCCGTCAGCAAGTTCCCCCTCCGGGCAGGAGCCGGTTGACATCCAATTCGGAGCTTGCTAGTTTAGGAGCCACAACTGATCTTCAACCTTTATTTATTCAACGGTTATGAGCCTAGTGATTCTTGACGAACGAAGCCGCACCATTCTTCTGGAGACGATCAACGATTTCGTGGTCACCGCCGAGCCGGTAGGCTCGCGCACGCTCTCTAAAAAGCTGTCGCAACGGCTGAGTCCCGCCACCATTCGCAACGTGATGTCGGACTTGGAAGACCTGGGCTACCTGTACCAACCGCACACCTCCGCGGGCCGCGTTCCGACGGATCGGGGCTACCGTTATTTCGTCAATCAAATCCTCGACGCGCAGAAACTGCAGCCGGTCCCCCCGATCGTCAGCGATCCCCAGCCCTACCGCAATACCCAGACGCTGGAAGAAGTGCTGGGCTCCGCCTGCAGTCTTTTGTCGCAGAATTCCCATCAGACCGGGTTGGTGATGATCCTGGGTTTCTGGAACCTGTCCCTCAAACACATCGAGTTCATGCGCATCGAAGGCAAGCGCGTACTGGCCGTCTTCATCTCGGATATGGGCGTGGTGAAGAAAAAGGTCGTGCGCCTCAAGGAAGAAATCCCGCAGGACCACCTGGCCGCCCTGGCCACGTATCTGAACAAAGAGTTTGCCGGCTCCTCCCTGAATTCTATTCAGGCCGAACTCCGCCGCCGCATGCAAACCGAAAAAGAACATCACGACCAGTTGATGAAGAAGGCGCATGAATTATGGAACCGGATGTTTACCGATGATGAAGAAGATGGCGAACTGTTGATCGAAGGCGTGGTCCACCTGCTCGACCAGCCCGAGTTTTCCGCCGATCTGGAAAACATGAAAAAACTGATGAAAACGGTGGAGGAAAAAAACAAACTGAT
>CAYPKH010000190.1:0-4385 GCA_964411245.1 uncultured Nitrospina sp. | reverse complement strand
GCCGGCCCGCAACAGTCACGATGATGCCGTCCTTTTGGATCTTCCGGATATGGTGGGTGTTGGTTTCGACAATGTGCAGTTCGCCCGCCGGGCTGAACACCAGGGAACCGATCGACCTCAACCCCGCCGTCAGCGCCGGGCCGCCGTCGCCGCTGTCCTGGTGCTTGCCGTTGCCGGCGATGGTGGAGATGATGCCCTGGGTGTTGATTTTGCGGATCATGTTATTAGCGGCGTCGGCCACATACAGATTACCCGCTTCATCCAGGGTGATGGCCGCCGGATCGCGAAACGCCGCTTGGGTGGCCGGGCCGCCGTCGCCGAAATAATTCGAATCCCCCGTGCCGGCGATGGTCTTAATTTTGCCGTTGGGCGCCCGCTTGCGAATCTGGTGATTGATCCGGTCCGCCAGATAGAGATTTCCTTTTTTGTCCAGGGCCAGATCGGAAAACTGTGAGATTACCGTAATCTTGGATTTAGCAGAGACGCCCGACCCGGAAGCCAACACGGCTTTCTGATAATCCGCATCGCCGGTGGTGATGTATTGGTTGATGATGCCTTTGGTGTTCACTTTGCGGACCAGGCTGATAAATCCGCTGGGGCTGATAAAAAAGATTTCGTTCTTGTGGTTCAGCCGCATGCGGGTGGGGAAGACCGACGCTTTGAGCGCCGGGCCGCCATCGCCGATGTTGCCGCGCACCCCGTTGCCGACAATGGTGGAGATGATGCCCTGAGGGGTGATTTTGCGGATGCGGTAATGGGCTTTGTCCGCGAAGATCACGTTATACTTGCTGTCCACGTCGATGCCATGCGGGAATTCTATGTTGGCGCCCTGCGCCGGGCCGCCGTCACCGCCGAACAGCTTGACTCCGTTGCCCGCCAGCGTGGTGACCTTGTTGCCTTTCAGGGTCAGTTTGCGGATGCGGTAATGCGAGCGGTCGATCACCAGCAGGTCGCCGTTTTTATCCAGCGCCACGCCGAATGGCAGGTGCAGGTTGGTTTCCCGCGCCAGTTCCGAATCGCCGTTGTAATCCTGCTGGCCGGTGCCCATGAGGGTGCGGATCATCCCCAGCTTGTTGACCACACGAATGCGGTTGTTGTTGCGGTCGGCGATGTAGATATTGCCCTTGCCGTCCACCGCCACATCGGTGGGTCCGGCGATGCTGGCCCGGTAGGCGGGGCCGTTGTCGCCGATGAAAAAAAATCCGCCGTCGCCCGCCACGGTGCTGATCATGCCGGAGCGGTCCACTTTGCGAATGCGGTTGTTGCCGCGGTCGGCGATGTACAGGTTGTTATCCTTGTCAAGCGCGAGGCCGAACGGTTTGTCGAGGGTGGCTTTCAGGGCCGGCATGTTGTCGCCGTGGTACCCCTCGTGGCCGTTGCCGGCGAGGGTTTGGATGATGCCCTTGGTATTCACCATGCGCACCCGGTTGTTGGACCGGTCGGCAATATACAGGTTGCCTTTTTTATCCACCACCACGCCGGAAGGCAGGTTGAGGCTGGCCTGGGTGGCGGGGCCGCCGTCGCCGCTGAATCCCGCCGTGCCGTTTCCGGCGACGGTGGTGATGATGCCTTTCCTGTCGACTTTACGCACGCGATGATTTTCCCGGTCCGCGATATACAGGTTGCCGTCGGCATCGAAGGTTAGCCCGGCGGGAACGCGCAATTGCGCTTTCGCGGCGGGGCCGCCGTCGCCGGAATAACCGGAAGCGCCGGTGCCCACCACATCGGCCAGCATGCCCTTTTGGTCGATGCGGCTGATCAGGTTATGGCCGCGGCGGGCGATATAAATATCCCCATTGGAAGCCACCGCAATGCCGTCCACCAGCGATATCGAAACTTTAGTGGCCTTGACCGGACTCTTGGCCGCCCCTCCCCAGCCGGGTACCAGCAGGAGGCCCAGGAGTATCAGAATATTGAGTTTTAAAGGTGTAATGGAATGTCTGCGCATAAGCTTATTTAGGATTGTTGCCAAAAAGGTTGAATGCCCCGAGATAAGGGCCAGCTTACCATTTTTTCGGTGGCCTGTGGCAACCGCAAACTTTGTATTCAATAATGAACTTCAAACGAGGCCCGCTTTGTTATGGTGACTCATCTCTCATGAGGTTTTCCTTCAGGAAAAATCACATTCTAAAGGATTTCCCTGGCCTGGGGAAACTGCCTAACCCTTCGGTTTTTATCGAATTTTCGGAATTATACGGCCCCCCCACCCGATGTCAACGGGTTTTACCGGGAAGGGGAACCTGGGAGAGGCCAGAGCCCCGGGACATTGAATTTTGGTGAAATCTAGGAGAACGGTTTTAAAAATGATATGATAGGCGCACCTGAAACGATAGCTATTCCGGGATGAGGGAGCTTGGGGAAAGATCGGCCCCGCTCTTTCCGGGTGAACTGGAACGCTATGAAAATATTGCTGTTATTTCCGCCCGACTGGCTGCCGTCGGAGCCTTACCTGAGCCTGCCGGCGTTGACGTCGGTGCTCCGGCCCGCGGGGCACGAGGTGATCCAGAGGGACATCAACGTCGAGATGTACGATTTGATGTTCAGCGGGAAGTTTCTGCGCCATGTGCAGGGCCGCATCGGCTTCGAGCTGAGGCACCTGCAGGTGGTGGCCGACCGCGACGGCCTCAACCAGGAAGAAGTCGCCCTCA
Organism: uncultured Nitrospina sp.; assembly: GCA_964411245.1. Lineage (GTDB taxonomy): Bacteria > Nitrospinota > Nitrospinia > Nitrospinales > Nitrospinaceae > SZUA-226. The sequence goes on along the minus strand of CAYPKH010000190.1, from coordinate 1,737 downwards.
AGACGCAGTTGGAGGCGCTCACTGAGGACCGGTTCGCCCGCCTGATCGACGACGTCACCGAAGCCAAGCGCATTCTGCGCCACGACGATTTCTACGACATCGACAAGCTGGAGTGGGCCACGCAATGTCTGCACGAGACCATGACGGTGATCTCCCTCGGCTATTACCCGGCGCAAATCTGCTTCCCGCCCATCGAGACGGATTTGATCTACAAGCCGTTCATGTCCTCCGAAATCCTCGAAGCGCTGGATGACAACCAGATCAATGTCTACCGCGACGTTTATAATTTTCTCATCGCCGAGGTCATGGAGAAGGAGCGGCCGGACGTGGTGGGCATCTCCATCGTTCAGCAGAAACAACTGATCTCCACGTTCACCTTCTGCAAAATGATCAAGGAAAAATTTCCGGACACACACATCACCATCGGCGGCAACATCGTGACCCGCCTGCGCGACGCTATTAAGGAAAGTAAGGAACTGTTCGAGTTGTTCGATACCGCTGTTTTGTACGAAGGCGAAAGCGCGTTTCTGAAGTTGGTCGAAGCGCTGGGCAGGGGCGAGAGGGATTTTTCAACGCTTCCCAATCTCATCCACAAGGATGCCGCCGGCGCCATCCATCAGAACAAGGAAGTGTTTGCCGAGGACATGGACGAACTGCCGCCGCCGGATTTCGACGGCCTGTCGCTCGAAAAATATTTCGTGCCGAAATTGATTTTGCCCTATCTCGCGACGCGCGGGTGTTACTGGGGCAAATGCTCCTTCTGCGACCATTTCCAGGGGTACGTCGAAGGCTACCGGACCAAGCAGATCGCACAGATCACGGAGGAGATCAAATTTCTCAAGGACAAGTACGGCAACCGGTATTTTCATTTCACCGACGAGTCGTATCCCCCGGCGCTGTTCCGCAAGCTGTCGCAGTCGCTCGTCGACAACAAAATCGACATCGCGTGGACCACCCATATGCGCTTCGAGGAAACCCTGCTCGACGACGAAGTGTGGGACGACGCGGCGAAGTCCGGTTGCCGTTATCTGCATTTCGGGTACGAGTCCGGCAACGACCGGGTGCTCAAGCTGATGGACAAGCGGACCAACCTCGACGCCATCCGCACCAACCTGCGCATGTCGGCGAAGTACGGCATCTGGAACCACATCATGGGATTTTTTGGATTTCCCGGCGAGACGCAGGAGGAGGCGGAAGACAGCAAACGGTTCGTTCACGAAAACCGCGAGAACATTCACTCCCTCGGGTTCATGACCTTCGTGCTGGGCAAGTTCAGTCCGGTGGCGATGGAGCCGGAGAAGTACGGCGTGTCCGCCTACAAGAATCCGGAATGGGACTTGGCACTGGATTATTATTTCACCGTCGATGAAGGATTAAACATCCAGGAAGCAATGGAGGTGTTCGAGGAATTCGAGCAGAACCACGACGGCAAGTGGGATTTGAGAACCGCCGTGCGTGAATATATCTTTTTATACGTCGACCATTTCGGCATCAACGAGCTGACCCAGCTTCACATGCGCCCCGACCAACGCCCCTCCGTCTACAACAACCCCGTCGGGATGGTGTAAAACAGCATTACTGCAAAGGTCAAGTTTCCTGCAAGTCTTTCCCTTGAGCATCTATTTTGGAAGTTTTATGGACTGGGCCGAAACGGGATTCCGCAATATTGTAGAGCCTTTTGTTTATATCCCTGAAACCTTTTGCGGCCTTTAAAATAGATTGGAGCAGGATGACATC